>NZ_AP023242.1:1852500-2015000 GCF_016756475.1 Mesorhizobium sp. 113-1-2 | reverse complement strand
ACTCCACCCCCTACTTGGCTTTCGCCTGCTTCGCGCGATGACGCGCTTCAAGCCGGGAAAAGACCGTTTCGGCAGGAACCCCCTTCGCCGGTTCCCGTTGGAGCTCGGCCAGGCGTCCCGGAATTTCCTCGCGCAGCCACCTCTCCCGCTCCGCCTCGAAATCCTCGAGCATGCGCAGGCCGGCGCGGACAACCTCACTGGCATTGTTGTAGCGGCCTGATTCGAGCTGCTTCCTGATGAAGCTCTCATAGTGGTCGTTCAGGGCGTAATTTGGCATGACAACCTCTGGAAAAATATGGGATCATAGGAATATAGCAATAGATGTCATTTATTGCCAGAATCGGTCGATTCGGTAGCACCGCCTTGATTCGGATTGTTCCGCAGACAGGGGTTTGATTCGCCCGCTTCGGTAGAGCCGATGTATCGCCGGCCCCAAGCCGCCGGCGCGATCGGGATCGAACCCGCAATCGATAGCTGCAGCAATCTGCTCTCGTCATCCAGGAGAGATGACGGCACTGAAGCCGGCTGAAAAAGAAGCCCGCTGCTAAATTCATTTCGCATTTGGTTGTGGGCCGCCGCTTCGATTCGGCTTTGCCGTCGGCCTCTGCCGAGAGGGTCCGATTCTTTTTCGCGCGGCTGGGCTGAGGCCTCTTTTCAAGCCCTGCGTTCCTCATCGACTGACGACGTCCGCGCCGCCAATGCGAACGGCCTTCTGGCTTTGCGCCTAGCGGGCCGTTTTATGTTGGTTTTGGGGTAGGCTTTGAGTTTTCTGTCCTGCGGCTTTGGCTTTGCCTGCTTGCGGGCCGCTGATGACAGGTTCGAATCGGCGGCCAGCGTCAGCAAAAAGCAAAACGGCCCGCTTGAGGCGGGCCGTTGAATGTTGGTTGCGGGGACAGGATGCCCCCTTTGTCATAACATCGTCGGACTGTTGGCTTGGGTCAGGTTTGGCGAGTTCGAGGATGCCGAACAGCTCGCCGCGCAGCTCGGCATGGACCTCGCCGCGCTTGTCGCCGGGTGTGAGGACGATCTCTCCGATCAACGAGCGCAATGCCTCAGCGGCTGGACGTCCGTCCTCGTGGTCGGCGAGCGCTTGCGTGAGTTGCTCGACCCGCTTCTTATAAAGAGTGGCGATGTTGGGATGCAGGTCGGGCACGTCAGTGGGCGCCGCTGCCAGACGCACGGCGATCTCCGCCTTCTGCCTCTCCAGGTCTTCCATTCGCGCTTTCATCGAAGGTTGGTATAGGCCATCCTCGATCGCGGCCATGATGCCGGCGATGGCACGCTCGATCTTGTCGAGCGCTTTGCGGTCCTGTTCGCCTTGCGCGCGACGCTCCTGGTTGAGGCGGTTGGTCTCTTGGGCATAGGCCCTGATCGCCTCGGCCACGTTATCGGCCGAGACCAGCCTTTCCCTTAGGCCTGCGAGGACTCGCTGCTCAATCTTCTCGCGGGTGATGGTCCGGCCATTGTCGCAGATGCCCCGGCGCTGGTGGTTGAGACAGGCATAGCGGTCTCGTGTGAACAACCCGTAGCGCCCGCCGCAGCAGCCACACGTAAGCAGGCCGGAAAGAAGGGAGACCGGCCGCTTCATGGTGTGCAGCTTCCTCGCCCGGGCCTTGCGCGTGGCGATCGCCACCACCTCGAACTGGCTGGCGATGGATTTCTGTCTCTCCCTCACGGCCTGCCACAATTCGTCCTCAACGATCCTGAGATGCGGCACCTCGGTGCGGATCCATTTGGCTGGCGGATTGGCCCGAGAGACCCGCTTGCCGGTGGCAGGATCCTTGACGAAATGCAGGCGGTTCCAAACCAGCACCCCGGTATATAGTTCATTGTTGATCACGCCGGTGCCCCGGATGACATGCCCGCGCACGCTGGTATCGCCCCAGTGTCGGCCGAGCGGACCAGCAACGCCTTCTTTGTTGAGGTCAACGGCGATCGCCTTCGGGCTTTTGCCGGCGGCGAACTCGCGGAAGATGCGACGCACGATAGTCGCTTCCTCCGGCACGATCTCTCGATCGCCCCGGATGGGCTCGCCTGCGGCATCCAGCTTTTTCACCACTTGGTAGCCGTAGCACAGCCCGCCACCGGCCTTGCCCTTCTCCACCCTGCCCCGCAGGCCGCGATGGGTCTTGAGGGCAAGGTCCTTGAGGAACAGAGCATTCATCGTACCCTTGAGGCCGACATGCAGCTCGCTGATCTCGCCCTCGGCCAATGTCACGATGGCAACGCCGGCGAATTTGAGATGCTTGAAGAGGATGGCCACATCTGCCTGATCGCGGCTGATGCGATCGAGCGCCTCGGCCAGCACCACCTCGAAGCGGCCGCGTTGGGCATCGCGCACCAAATGCTGGATGCCTGGTCGCAGCACGGTGCTGGCACCGGAGATCGCCGCATCCTCATAGTTACCCGCCACGCTCCAGCCCTCGCGCGCCGCCTGCTCGCGGCACAGCCTCAACTGGTCCTCGATGGAGGCATCGCGCTGGCTGTCGGAAGAATAGCGGGCATAGAGTGCGACACGGGTCATGGCGGCAGATCCTCTCTCCTGTTGCCAGAGGGCTTATCGTCCTGCCCCCTGCCCTCTCCCTCTTGGCGGCCCGGCCGATTGTCGTTGGCCGCCTGCCCCACCTCGAATGCCTCCCGCGCCAACTGCCGGCCGATCAGCCGGGCAATATCCAGCACCACCCTATCCAGTTTGGCGACCCTCATGTTTGCAGTGCGACCTTCGGGGCCGACGAGGTCGCCGCTATTGTTTGCCGGAACCAACGCCTGCGGCTCAGTCCTGGTTTCCTCTGACATGTCGGTCGCTCCCAATGGTGGATCGACCTGCGATCAGAGGCCGCCGAGCGGCGAAGGAAAGCACGAAATTCACGTGATAGGGCCACAGCGTGCAATGACTTGCGCCGTGCGGTTTCGGCGTGTCAGGAGAGCGCTACATCGCCACGGCACTCCGCCGCGCCTTCCTCTTTCAGGGCCGCGACCAGCTTGACCGCGGACTCCCAATGCTTGGCAACGTCGCTCCGCGTCCTTTCCCGGCTCCGGCGGCCAATCGGCAAACCTCCCGCGATCGCCTTCAAGTCACGCAGCACGGAAGCTATGTGCGGCCACGGGAAATCGGCAGGATCACCAATATCTCGATCGGCGCCGACGATCACTTCCAACTTGGCGATGACGCCGACGAGCGACGTAGCCTCGACTTCGGGGATCGAATCTTGAAATTTTAGAGCTTCGGTCATCGCAAAGACCTCGGCTTCGCAAGCTATGAGATGCTCAGAGTCTAGGCCCATAGTAGACACTGATAGTTGCCACGGCATCGGCTCGCCTGCGGTCAATACCTGAATTCCGGTATTGGCGATCATTCGCGCCTCCATCCGCTGCTGAATTCGGCACAGCAGCAATGAGGCATACCGAGCTCGTTGCCACTCGCTCCACAGTCTCAACGCGGAATCTGTGGCCTGGGGCTCTGGCCTCTCAAGCTCATCGCGTTGCCGGCCGATGACGAAAGGCAAAGTCGTGGTATTGTCGGAATCAACCATGATCCGAGCTCCAAACAGCTTGGGTTGTGGTCAGGCCGAGCGACGTGTTCGTGCACGTTGTTCGGCCGCAAAGCGCAAACCACAATTTACGTACATACCGTACATTACGGACATAGTCATTGTCAAACACGCCCGATGCTATTGATAACAAAACTGAGCGCTTCGAACTGCGGCTTACGAGTGACTTGCTTGCCCGCGTTGACGAATGGCGCCGAAATCAGCCCGATCTTCCCACCAGATCGGAGGCTTTCCGCCGACTTGTCGAAGCTGGTCTAGGCTCTAAGACGACCGGCAAGCCCGAAGCCGACGGCACATAAGTCCCGAGGAATTGGCAGGCGCTCCGGTCTGATCGCCCGCTAGATAGATGCCATTGAACGCGCTGATGCTTCGGTAAGTGTTCTTGGGCGCGTCACCAACGCGCTAGGAATGGAACCGGAAACAGTCATTCGCAAAGCGAACAGCAGTCATTCAGAATAAGTCCGCGCATAGCCGCTCGCGAGCGCGCCCTAAACCGCGCCGCAGCGAGCGAGCGGTGGGTTTGCGCCTCATTCAGGTATCCCAAAGCGGACATGCCGGCCAAGGGTCTGGACGGGGCACGCCGTAGACAACGCGGTTTAATTTCTGCAGATGCGGAAGATTCGGGAAATGCTAACGCCGCGAGGGCACCGGCTACCTCGCCTTCACGCACCGATCTTCGCAGCCGCGTTACTCTCGATCATCGGCACGCTAGCCGGAAACAATGCGGGCTTCATCGCGCGGATTTCGTCAACGAACCCGTCGTCCAGCAGGTCGGAACGTATGAGTTCTCCGGCATAACGGACGAATGACATTAGTTTGGCGTCGCTCTCCTTGAATGCGCCTTTGACATTGCTAGACACAACAAGCGCGAACGGCCGTCCCAAATCCAAGCTAAGAAGTACCGACGACCTGATCTGCTTGCGCTGTTCGTCCGTCGTGAACGAATAGCTTGCCTTGGTGTCGTGGGTATCGCCGACTACGCGCGGCTGCGAGGTGGGGTTTGACAAGACCTTGGTCACCTCGTAGCCCTTCTCGATATAGAATTTTGCGTTCTGTTCACGAAGAGACATGCTGCGCGCCACTGTATCATGGTTAGAGTCGAAGTAGCTGAACAGCAGTGGCTCTTTTGCATCGACGAACACGCAAAGCTCGAAGTGAGAGCCGGGAACCCAGCCCTGAAGCGTTTCTTCGACAAATCGCAGCGTACCGGTCACCAATGCCTTGCGCGTTTCAAAAACCTCCCGATTGCTGCGGCGACCATCCTCGATAATGCCGCTTCGGTCCGTTGCAAGACGATGCAACCTGCCCATGGGAAGGAGTTCAGGTTTAACGAAGGTATCCTCGACCAGTTTCTTAAACAGGAATCCTATGCCACCCAACACTGTAGTGTTCATGACGGCGGCTACCGTGCTGCCTCCCGAAAACCCCTTGTCGATCATTGCCCAGATGAGAGACGCTTCGAGGGACATGAAGCCCACGGTCGCGAGGCAAAACACACCGAAGATAATCCAACGCTGGATTGGGCTTAACATCGAATTCTCACTAAAAGGCGTTGATTAGGATCTCAAGCCGACATTTCGAATTATCGAGCCTTACAAGACTCTCGGGGCGACCCGAAATCCATTCATCGTACAATTTCAACTGTGTGCCTAGATGGTCCCGGATTACTTTGGGGTGACCTTTTATGCGACCCGCAAGCGTTTCAATGTCGGCGGAGAGGTAGAGGATCAAGTCGGGAACAGGCATATCTTCTTTAAATTCACGACAGAGAACCCTCAGCCTTTGAAGCGTTTCGTCGTCAATAAGGCCCGACATGCCATGCATCCGGCAAAAGATCGAAAAATCCTCGTCAATACTACGGTCAAACACCACCTTTTTCCGGTCGGGCAAAGCCTTCCATTGAGAGTGCCTGGAACGCATAATCGCTTCTTGAACCTGTGAGCAGTATTGTCCCGGGTCCTTCACGAAATCAGCGAAAAGCTGAGAAGGCGCAGACTCACGGACCACGCTGTACCCAACCGTTGCGAGCAATCCAGCCATTGTTGTCTTGCCGGCCCCTGTCGGCCCCGAGAGCCAAATTATCAAATTGACCTCCAGAATGGAGGTTCGTAGGTAGGATCTCTTGAATGGCCGTTCAAACGCCAAATAGTGGGAAGTCTTGCCGCACTCCCATTATAGAGAGGCCCCCCATCGCCACCTTAAGCTTCTGCAGGCCGCGTAAAGCCGCACCAGCGTCGCCGTCGCCACGGATATGCGAGCAGAGGTGCCAGATAGAGTTGTTCTGCAGCGACGGCTTCTCGGCAGTTACGATCCAATAGCGGATTGACGGCCTCCGGACCCGCATAAGACATGCCTGCTTTGCGCCTCACTTCGTCATTCCAAGCGACCTAGCAATTGCCTGAAAGCGGACGTTAGGTCTTACCGGATAGCCTTCCGTGTCAGGGCGAGTAGGCGACTGAGAAGTTTCTCTATGGGTTTTCCGCACAAGCGGATTTTCCGGAGTAGTGTTGGCCAGCGTTTCCGTCGTTAGATATATCAGAAAGGCATGAGCTAGCGGCTATATCTAGCGTAAAGGTTCATGCGGGGGCGAGTTGGGCATGCTGCGGGCAAGTTAGATTGGATATTCATTTGTATCCATCTCCTTGAAGCGTCGACTTCACGGGATTGGAAGCTGTGGAAAAGAATTTGCTGGAATAGATGATACTCACAAAAAATCAGCGCGACGTAATATCGGAAGCTTTTCGCTCAGTGATCGACGAGGTCGTAGTCGAGCATTACGATGCCCTCACGCAGGAGCATCAGCTTAGCTCCCGAATTGGACAAGCTCTTGAGGACAAGCTGAACGGCGAGCGCTTTCTCGGGGCAGGATTGTCAATCATTACCCAAGACATGCCCGATAAAGGCATTGGAGCACTCGAGAAAAAAATAGGGACAGACATGTTCATCGGTGTGAGCGTGGAGGGCCAGTTTGACAAGGGGTTTCTCGTGCAGTCGAAGTGGCTACACAATGTGGATCCCAAGCTTCCACAGCAATGCCAACGAATGCTCGACATAACCGCAGCTTCCTTTGTGTGGTTTTACGGCGCGAGGGGCGTGCGAATTCAGCGCGCCGAGAAAGTCATTGAAGGGTTGATGCATACTCGTCACCAAGAACGCACCTGGTCTGAGAACCCTGCGAAATTAATGGGCGACGTTCTCGCCTGTCGACGCGGTGATCACAGCCTTGGAATTCCCGCCGGACCTAACAGGCGAGCTCGGCTCACGTCGATGCTGAAACAGATGGCGGCGGGAACCGCCGTCTCGATTGCTGTTAAGCCGTGGGGTGAAGACATTCGCGACATGTGACTTGAAGGCGCAAACGTGCAGTTCTTCTATAGCCAGTGCAGTGGGCAAGTACCCGCTCCCAATTGGCGCCCTCAGATTTGATAGCCGCAGGCCGCCATACGGCCTCGGTCTACCGTCCGACAAACACTAAACGAACGGAAGGTTCGGTGGGCGATGAACGCGGTCTGAACGGCAACGATCGGTCGTATGCCGAAGGACAGCTATTCGCTAGGTGCGAGCTGAAACCAGACCATCTGGAACGGACACCAATCAACTGCAGGAATTTCAAACAGTTATCATGTTCTCCGTAGCAATTGCTCAGGTCTCCTATCAACGCCGCCCAAGGGGATGACCTAGCCGCCGACCTATCCATTTCCCGAAAGAAGCTGCTCGGGCTTTAGGTGCCATGATGCAATATCCTGATCGATGAGGTCCCAGTTTGCATCAAGCTCCGGCATATCAGCTTCCGACACCGCAGCCATGTCGAGCCCTTCGAATTGGTTACCCTGGTACACGGCCAGAGTGGAAATTTCCCCGTTGGCAAACCAGAGCCCGATCAAGTCAGTAATCTCCTTGAGAGCTTTGAGCGCCTCCCTCGCGTCTCGTATGTCAAATTCCTCGAGACTCCTCCCCAGACGACTCTCAGCGTTGCCTGCATGAGCGATGTGGGTAGAGGCATATTCGCTGATGCGATCGAGCTCCGCGAGACGTCTTTCGATCAAGTCCAGAACGGCGGGATCGATCAGGTCAATTTCGCTCCGATCGGCTTCCTTGACCCCGCTGAGATAATCGAAGTCTCTATGACAAAATTCGCTGAGGGTTAGGGCCGGGTCGCCCCATATGGCCTTTCCCGCAGAGGCTTTCACGGCCTGCCAGTTCTCCTGTCGAAGTGCCTCTAGATCGTAGCGGCACATCCGAAGATGCTCGACATAAATGCGCCGGGTGAGTTTAGGCCGGCACGCTTTCACGTCGTTGAGGATCGCCCGAAGTGAATAGACCCCACGAGGGCCAACAAGTGGGTGCGGATCAAGCAACTTCCTAGCCCCGAGGAGTAGACTGGACCAGTAGCCCTTTGCCAACAGATCGAAAAGCATCTGATTTAGCGATGGCCCATCACCGTCTGGACCTTCCGCTCGCTGCCGTTGGCTGGCGAGACTGACGATCCTGATTGCTGTTCGGAACGCGGCATGATCCCAGAGCATGGCTCCCATGGCGGTTATGATACCGGTGGTGTCATCGCTGTAGGCCAGCTTCCAGTTTGCAATGCGCTGAAGCAGAGCGTCGTCCGCCTGTTTGCCCACAATGCCCTCTCAGACTTCGAGTATGTACTTGACCGAACCGGTATAGCGCCCCAGACGGTTAACATCCGAGTAGCTGATTTGAGAACGCTGCGCCCATCTTCGCCAACTGCGTCAGCTTTGGGTCGCTTGGCGTCATCAGTGCATTGACCAACAATGGATCGAATGCCGAACAGCAGCTATCGCTGGGCGACACCCCTGACCGGACCGTCAACTCACGGCCCCGAACTGGACATAGAGCAGATAAGTAGGCAGCGGCGGTTACCAGAGGGGATTGCTCCCCAGCGTCGTCAGGCGAAACGCCTAAGCTCGAAGGCGGTCCATCGCCGATCACCGGATGGCCGATATGGCCCATGTGAACGCGTATCTGATGGGTTCGGCCTGTCTCCAACCGGCATTCGACCAGGCTTGTGGCTCGTGCTGAAGGTTGTTTCGAAGCTTCATGCTAAGGCCGCAATCTGATCTGAAGTTCATCGAACTCGCTTGCATCGAAGCCATTGCCGACCAGCCGGACAAGGTGGGCCAGGAGATCGTCCTGTCTTGGCTGCCCAAACGCCAGTCGGTAGACCGTTAGGCTTCGTTTCAGCCATTGGAGCCGCTTCTCCTCTCGGCTCAATGGTATCAGCGGCACGCGCCGCTCTACCTTAGTCGAGCCCTCAAAAATCCAATATGGAATGAGCTCGTCGCGGCTTTTGGTAGCGCGTCGTGCTGCGGCGAACATGGCGGCCCAGGGGTCTGCAGGTGGCTTTCGGCCTTGTCGCACTGCGTGAGCGTGTGCCTCGGCGACGTTCAGGCGAATGGCGTGGCCCTTGAAGCGGTGGACCCGCCCTTCGCGCTGCTCCAGATCGACCGGGTTGCCTGGCAAGTTCCAGTGATATACCCGGTGGCAATACGGATGGAAGTCCAAACCCTCCTGGCCGATCGAGGTCGTGGCAAGGACGAATGGCCTGAAGGGCGAGTTAAAGGCTTCGCGGACCGTTGACAGCCGAACGGCACCACCTTCCTCATCCTTGAGCTCGGCCAGGCGCATCGCAAACCGACCGCGCATCTTGATTGGCTTTCTGAAGACAATGCGCCCGTTCTCGGCCCTGACGTCGTCGACCTCGATCTGAGATGGGCGAATGGACAGCGCCCTGACCATGGCCTCTGCCACGCCTTTGGCGCGCTCGGTCGGTGACTTGGCGACCAACCCTTCGCCTTCGACGAGGTAATGGGCGTATTCGTCGAGAACGGATTGGAGATTGTGTGCTGCGGAATGGGCGAGAACGCTGCGCCAATAATGCTCATCGCTCTCCTGGCGTAGCAGCGCCACGGTCTCGTGCTGGTTGAACAGGGTCCTGAAACCCCAGGCCACGTGGGCCGCGGCCTCCAGAAGCTCTGGGGCATCCCAGGCAAGTTCGGGCGCAATGCGTCGAATGGCGCGGACCGCGCATACCGCGGGGCTTCCCAGCGCAACATCCACGAGCAATTCCAGTGCAGTTTCGCTGCCGTCTTCTCCGATGCCTTTTGCGGAGATCAGCTCGGCGACGTGGTCTCGGAAACCTGCTTCATTGCCGGTCGAGGCGAAGGCTCCGCTCCGCAGCCATTCCGATGCCCTATTGCCAGCCGCGACGTCCAGCAACGCTGCCGTCGACCATTCCCAGTCTCGCGCGCTCAAGGTTTCGCCATCCTTGGCCTTGGGAAGCCCAGCAAGACGTTCGGCGAGCTTGTGGCGCAATGCGGTCCGCATCTCCTCGATGGAGGGCCGTTTGGCAGCGGCCGCAAAAACAGCAAATGGGTCGCCCAGTTCGGCCAGCAGAGGGGAGGGATAGATGAGGTTGAGCGTGCGCAGCGTGGCCGGCCGATTGTTGGCATCCAGCCGAAACTGCAAAGGCCGGCGTTTCGCTGCGTCGGAATAGGCCAGCTTTGTTTCCGCAGCGCCCATACGTCGTTCGGCTTCGTAGGAGATGAGGGCTGCGAGCGCGTCCGGGACCATCTGCCAAGCGGAGAAGACCAACGCCTTGGTCAGCGGCGGCGCCTTGGCCGCTTCCCCATAGTAGGGGAGCGACGGGGTGATCCAGAGGTGCTGATCAAGCTTGGCGTCGAACAGGTCCGACATCAGTGCTCTCAGCCGGGCATTACCCGGCTCCACTGGCTGGTACTTCTCGATGTCGTCCATCCGCAGTGCCAACGCTTCCGCCTCGGCAACTGCTGCGACAAGAGCGGGGTTGGGCTTCGCCACCGCGTCCTTAAGCAACTTCTTAAGCTTGTAGTCGCGCATGAAGTTCAGCAGGTAGGGCGCGGACTTCCAGTATTCGATGATCTCCGGCGCCCCAGCGCTTCGCGCGACCTGCGCCGCCACCATCGCTTGACGAAGATCCTCCGCGGCTACCTTCGCTTCCATCTGTGGCTCGCTCAGCATCGAGTCCCTCTCGATGGTGCTGTCGACCCTTTCGGTGCGGCTCATCACCTTCTTGAGGCGAGCTTCGATGCCCTTACGAGCCTTCTTCGCTTGCTTGGTCGCCGCCGGCAACTGCTGGAGGAAGCGTCGAAACTGGCGCATCTCCAGGTCGAGTTCATCAGCGACCGCGGAGGCGCGATCACGACCGTGCAGGAAGCCGATCGTCTTAAGGAAGTCCTTGTAATGGTCGCCGTCATCGGGCGAGTCCTCGGACAGCGTCAGCATCTTGTATGGGGTGGCCGAGAGCAGCAGGGTGCGGGCACCCGTTTCCTGATCGCCATACTCGAAGAGGGCGCGCGCCAGCTCTGCGGCATCGTCCTCGCCCGATAGCAGCTCGCGGAAACGCTGAAATTCGTCGAGGATGATCAAGTCTGGTTGTAACGCCACTACGCAAGCGTGCGAGAGCGTCTTTCTCAGTTTGGCGACCAGGGACGTGCGCGCCCAATTGGATGGCTTCGGGTATTTCTTCCGGTACGTGCCGAAGAGCTCGCACACCTCGCCCAATTCGGCCATGAGCACTTTGTTCTTCGAGACGGCGGACTGGAAGCGATGGACGATCGTCTTGTCGATGCCGTCCAGGGTCATCTGGCTGACCTGCCAGTTCCAATTCTTTCGGCTAGCGCCCACCTGCAAAGCGTTCTTTAGCGAGGCCAGTGGCGCCAACGGTTCGAGTAATCGCAGCAGCAGCGCGCGCTCTTCCATCACGCCGTTCGACGAATGCAGGTTGAAGGTCGTGCCGGGCGTGAGGCTGATGAAGTTCACGCCGTTCGCGTTGATTGTGTTCTTCTCGCGCATCCGCAGCGGCATCAACGTGATGCGCGTGGGCAGGGCCATCGCTTCCTTGCCCATCACGTTCAGCCGGTTGAGGTTCTGTGCCGCAATCGACTGATTGGAGCAGATGTAGACGATGTCGATGCGCTTCGCTTTGGGCCAGAGCATCTCGATGGTCTTGGCGACGATACCGCGGGCGACCATCGTCTTGCCAAGGCCGACCTCGTCGGCAACGAGGAATTGGCGCACTTGGTCGGACCCGTGCAAACGGTCGAAGACGTAGTCAACCGTTCTGCGTTGGAAGTGCTTGAGCTGTGCCAGCGACAACGACGCATCGAAAGGCTCACCGCGCATCTTGAGTCTCCAAGACCGTGCGGAACACCCGCCAGAGTTCCTTGAAGTGCGGTGGGAGGCGGTCGTCGGTGCCGTCCTTGGCGCAGGCTTCCATCCGGGTCACGAGCCGATCGACGGCGCCGAGGCGCCCGTCACCAGCGCAAAGGGCACGCATGAGATCTTCAAGGATTGGCTCGTCATCTGCGCCGGATCCCCAATCCCCCTTGGCGTTGCCGTTCGTCTTGTTGGGCGGCGGCAGTGGATGTTCGATGAAGGACGCCAGAAGGAGCCGAAGATAAGCCATGAACTTTTGTCGGCTGTCGACGACCCAATTGAGGATGGCAAGATCGCGCTCCTCCGGCATGCCCTCGACGTCGAGACCCGTGCTGAAGATCTCGCTGCGACCCGTTGCGAGATCAGTGATCTCCATCGCGATGAAGCGGGTGAGGTCAACCAGCGGGACCGAACCGAGATCGATGGGAGAGTCGGTTCGGACGCCGTCAAGCACGTCCTTGGCGTGACCTTCTCCAAGAGTGATCGGCCACGCGCGAATCCGACCGAGCTCTCCAAGCTGCAAACCGTCACTCGGGATCAGCCACAGCCGCCAACGCTTGGTATCGTCCTGCAGCGCTTCGCAGCGAAGCGACAGTACTCCGCGTGCCAGAGTTCTTCGTGCATCGAGAAGGCGCTGCTCGGCAGCGACCTCTTGGGCTGCAGTCGCTTCGACCTCGTCCGGCTCGAATGCCCTCAACATCCTACCGAAGCCCTGGTCGCCCAGGATGTCGTCGATGGAGCCGAGCTTGGACTTCTGACCATGGAGGCTCGCGAAAACCTCCACGTTCCGAGTCGACTGTCCCCGTTTGTTGAGAAGGGCGGTACGGGTGGCGTTGCCCGACCCCAGAGTGAGCGTCGTGCGTCGGCCGTCTTCCTGAACGAAGATTTTGGCGTGAAGGCCCTGCTGCTCATTCGGCAGAGGCTCCTCGCCATCGTCGCCTTCTGCCATTTCGTCGAGCACCAGGACCTGCTCGAACTTGCCCAACGTCGCCTTAGAGATGCAGGCAAGCTGGTCGGGCCTGCTGATCAGTTTCTTAGCCGCGCGCGGTGCCAAGGCAGCCAGATGCTCCAGGGCCTCTTCGTCAATGAACGGGGACATCACGGCGATGCTCCTGCTCTTGGCTGGCTTCCAGCCCCCGGCTCCAATGCCATTGACGTGTAAATCTAAGGCGTCGCAGCCCGGAGGCATGTCCCATTCGACGTATCTGAGTTCGTCGGCCATCGCCAAGGTCATGCGTCGCCGCGCGTCGTCCATCGATCCAACGGCCATGCTTGGCAATTGTTTAAGCAGATCGTGCAGTGGCCTGTTGCCAGCGGAGGGCCTCGATAGGACCGTCCCATCGAGCGACAGCGCAGCGTCCCAGGATCTATCGCGCGTCAGGTTGCGCGACAGGATCAGCAAGCGCATTTTAATTGGATCGTCGTGGTCGAGCGGCTTGAAGCGCATTGCCCACAACTTGGGATGGAAGCTGCCATCGCCCGGCGACTTCACTTCAACGATGGTCTTCTCAAGGAGTGAGGTCAGGCGTGATCCCTCGCCCCTGTCGGCATGGATCTGCCCGGCATCGGCGTAGACGACAAGTCTTTTAGCAGTGCGTTCAACGGCTTCGAGCAGTGCGACGTGGTCACTCAGGACATCGTCTCGGTTCTTAGACACCAAGAAGGCAATGCTGACCGAGATTGCCAAGGCCGTCTCGAAATCCATCGAGAAGGTTGTGGCCACCCCGCAATCGAACTCGTAGCCCGGGGGAGCCTTCAGGCTATCGCCGTAGAGAAGCCGCGTTTCCGGATCCAACATCGACCTAGCCACGGGCAAGGTCCTGCAGATGACGGCTCGCTTGCGACCAGCGGAACTGGAGGCGGTAGGCGCCGGACGCCCCCTTCCAGCGGCTCAGTGCTGCCTGATTGGTAAAGCGCGACAGTCCCTTCTTGAGGCGACGCTCTCGCTCCTTCACCAATGCCAGCCCCTTGGCCTTGTTTCGCTTGAGGCCGCCACTGATCTTGAGCAGGTCGGTCCAATCGGTTACGAACCGTCGCGCCGGTTCGAGCACCCGATGCGCGGGGTGGCGGATCTCGTCCCAGAAGTCTTCCAGCGACCAGTGCTTCAACCGGGCAAGATCAAGGTCCTGCTGCCACTTCGCGATGCCCGACTTGTAGTCCTCGACCCAGTCCTCCTTGCCCCGGAGCTGGCTGAGCTGCAGATTGTAGTGAAGGGCAGCACCGTACATGGCCTCCGAGAAGATCGAGGCGTGCTCGACGAGCCGGCGCATGCGGGCCGGGAATTCGGAGACGTGCGGATGTGCCCAGATGTAGCCGGCCCGAGCATTGCCGCCCTTCCGAGCGAGGAAGGTCAGCAAGCTATCGGGATTGCTGGCGTTGAGGCGGTCCACGATGAATTCGGCTTCCTCATCGCTCAGTGCAAAGCTCGTGTTTTCGAAGAGGCCTTTTGGCGCCGCGGGAAGCTGCGGATGCCACAGCGCTAGCCTGGAACGGTTCGCATCATAGTCGTCTTCGGCGTGGTCCCTGCTGGACTCTTTCGGCCAGGACGGCAGCGAAGCGGCATAGGAGTCGATGGATCCGGGGAACAACCGGATGCCCCAATTCTCCAATCCAGCCCAATAGACGCTGGCCGGCAGCCTCTTCAATTCGCGGCCGGCATTCACGCCGATGACGCCATTGCTCTCCATGCCTGCGACCAGGGCATTACGAAGCTTGAGCTGGTCGGACCGCATCTGATCCAGCACCTCGATGGAGCTGCGATGCCGAGGAAGCCGGGAGAAGATCCAAGGCACGAACAGCATGTAACGGAGGCGAGTTTGAACGGTGCTGGTGCCGGGGAAGAGGTGATCGGCAATTGAATCCCGGATCGCGCCCAGCCCCAGCTCGTCCCTTGCCTCATGCTCGGTGAAGAGCTGCATCAGGGCGTTCGCCCGGTCGCGCTCCTTTTCGTCGAAATCAATCCACCCGATTGAAGACAAGAGTATCCCCACATGTGCGGTGCACACGAAAAACTAAATGTATGAAGCGCTTGGTGCGCCCCTTCACCAGCCATTGCAACGTGCACGAATAAATAGATTCGAGCAATTAGGGGGTAGAGGTTATTAGTCAGGTTTTTGCTGTTTTGACGCGCAGTGGAAGAATGCGTCGAATTATGACTGGTAATCGATAGAAGGGCCTCGCATGTATGAGCTGCGTGGATCGCCGCGAGCTCCAAGCAGCCGGGATGATGGCGCAGGATTAGCTCTAATGAAAGAGGGGGGCGTAGCAAGAGTTAGGGGGCAGCGTCGATGCTTCTCAACCGGCCCCTTCGCTTCACGGAAGCGGGCACCTTAACGCCAAGCGCTTTCCGAAAGCGGACAGTCCGGATACGGTCCCGTTGCCGCCAAGAACAAGTCTAGGCAGCACAAATCTGGTCTAGACGAATTTTGCCTGGTACCGCTCCTGCGGCGCCAGCCAGCTTTCGATGAAATCCAGCGGATCGACGCTTTCCATCATTGCTCTCGCGAGAGCCAGACGCTCCTCCAGGCGCTTGCGGCGATCTTCATCATCCGTAGTGTTCAACCGCTTTTCGGCGTCCACGAAAAAGCGCTCTATTGTCATCGCCTTGCCCCACCGTTCAATAATTTCCGCAAGCTGCTGCTGGCTATCGGCTAGGGCCTGAGCCACCTTGCGGGCGTCCTCCTGCTTTAGATAGCGCTCCCACTCCTCCTCTCTTTCTTTCTTCCTCTTCGCGGCCGCCACATCCTCGGCGTCCATAAGGCGTTGAACAGTGCCCTTGGCCGCCTTCAATGTTTCCACGATTTTTGGGATCAGAGCGCCCATCGCTTCCTGCTCGGTTTCTTGCCAACTGACAGACCAGTCGACGCCCTTTTTCGGCGAATAGGCAACAACCCGAAAGCGCCCGCAGGGCATGTCCTGCTCGTTTGTCCAGGAATGCGTTAGCTGCCAAGGCTTGGCGGACCGGATGAGCCTGCTGTCCTCCCGATGGTATTCACCATTGAAGTATCGCACCGTCACTCTTTCGGTCATTTCGGTGATGGCGAGCCCGATCGGCACCGTGTCGACATAGAGGACGGTAGGTCGATCCGGAGCCCAGATGCTCCCTGAGTGATATTGCCCGTATTTGCGATCCTTGCTCTCCACCTCCTGTTCTTTGATGCGGATGCGATCAAGGTCGTCGGCAGGCGGCGCGACTTGAACGCGGTATCCCTGTTCGTCCAACGCGAGATAGAGATCGTTGGCGATCGAGAGTGCGCGAAGCAACTGGGTCTCTGAGGAAACCAGATCCGGCAGGATTCTCTTGTAGGGCCTAAGGAACTCGCCCTGTTTTACGTCGCGTGTTTTTCGCATGTGCTCTTCAACGCCGAAGAGCAGCCGATGGCGCGCCGGGCGATGGGGTTTCGCGGCAGGTTTGGCCTTGCGAACAGAGCCTTCTTTCGCGGTTCTCTTTCGGCGTGGCTTTGGAGTCGGCGACGTTAGCTCAATCAGTTCGTCCGATGCCTCCGGCAGTGGCGGCAAGTCTACCGGGAGCCCGAGCAATTTACGCGTCCAATATCCCGACCCAGGATAGGGAACCTGATACCGCTTACATATCGATGCCAGCACCATGCCGGAAATTCCGAGCTCTGGAGCGATTTTGCTGAGAGGCCTCTCGCAGACTCGATTGTAAAGCTCAAGGCGTGTCAGTTGCACGGCGAAATAGGTCTCAATTCGATCGTGGCCGATATCGCACCGCCAGCAGCGGCTGGTGATGCACATCGCTCGTCATCCGCCTATCAGCGGTTTGGATAACTTTTAAGACAGCGTGGCGCCGGCTTAATCCATTCATAGTAGCCGGGCCAACGTTCGCAACTTGGGCGATCGAGGTCGCAGACTGCCGGTCAAAGATGCCATGTCGACAAGGGTGCAGGCTGCCCTCATGACAACGCGGCAGCCATCCAGGGCCCAACCTCGCGGCGGTGCGGAACCACTTCCAAATATCCGTGGACAATCGCAATCGCCGATTGAGAAGCACATTGTAAATTATTGAGCTAAAACAATTGTTTCGAATCGGAGCGCACATTGCAGAAAAACCTCACAATGTGCCGAGGGCGCAAAAAGTCCTAGCAAAAACAACCAACCGACCGCAGCACAATGTGCGCCCTTTTATCTTGCCGTCTTAATCGGTTGTGTTTGGTGATATTTTGTAGCCATCGTCGTTCCTCCTCCATGATGCGATAATATACGAATCTATTCTCCGTGCTACGATTCCGCTTTTGGACGTTGAGTTCCGATGCGCCGTGCAATCTTCCGCGCTCTGCGACGGGGTGTTTCGGCCGCATGGTTGCAGCGCTCGAACCGTCGTGGCGCACTTTTCCATCGGACTGACGGAGCATCGTCACAGGCAATCGAGCGCGGTCCGGCTGTCTCATCGTCGGCACGGCCGCGGGCAAGATAACGTGCGTTCCGTCGTTCCTGGTCTGCATCGGTCCTCATCCGCCGGGGCGGATCTCGTTTTTCAGATGGCGTCCGTCAGCGTGCCGTCGCCATGCGTTTCATTTGCCGCCGCACCGCTCATCGATGCGCTCCCAGCAGCTTGCGGTCCTCGACATGGGCGCTTGCGTGGCATCTGCCTCGCCCCGGGGCCGCATCGCCGACGTAGAATGTTCCGTCGCTCCATATGGCGTGCATGATCATCGCCAGCCTGCGCGCCACCGCCACACAAGCCTTGCGGTGGCAGGAGCGTTTGGCGATCTCCTTGCCCCAGCTCTTGACCCTGTCCTTGCCCTTGAAGCTCGTCATCAGTCCCGACGCCGCCTCGTAGAGCGCGCGCCGCACGCCGCATCGCCAGCCTTCGAGATGCGTCCCTGGATGTCGATCGAGGTGCGCGACTGCCAGCGCCGCGACGTCAGCCCGAAGTAGGCCGCGACGTCGCGTGAACGGCGGAAGCGCGTGGGATCGTCGATCGCCGTCATGAACGAGAGCGCCGTCACCGGACCCACGCCGGGGATGGCCATGAAGCGACGGCATGGTTCGTTGCGCGCCACCATTTTGACGACGAGATCGTGCAGCCGGCAATATTGTTTCCACAGTGCCGCGCGCGCCGACAGCATGGCGTCCATCAGTTCGCCGGATAGCGGATCGTCCGCCACCGCCTGGCGCACAGCCTGCTCGAACGCCCCGCGTCCAACCTTGCCCAGGCGGATGCCGAACGACTTCAGCGAGTGGCGGATGGCGTTTCGAGGTCGAGGAACTTGGCCTCCAGATTGCGTCGGTGGGTCAGCAGAAGCCGCGTTCGGTAGCAACTCTCCGACTTGATGTAGGCTTGGCGGAACCAGCCCGTGCGCATGATGTAGGCGATACCGAGCGCATCGGCCTTGTCGGTCTTATTGCGCTGCGATGACATCACGGCACGCACATGATGCGTCTCAAGGCAGATGGCCGGCAGGCCAAGTTTCTTGAGTTCCGGATGCAGCCAGGGCGACAGCGAGCCGGCCTCGTGGCCGACGCGCCGCAGTCGCGCGAGAAACGGCTCAGCACCGCAAACAGTGCCTCGGGATCGGTCATCACCGCTGCCTCCAGATGAACCGCGCCCTAATCGTCGTCGACGCAAACCGCCGTCTCGTCTATCGCCACGTCCAGTCCACAAAAGAATTCCATCGTTCGCCTCCTGCGCTGTTTGACAGACGCAGAATGTGCCGCCGAGTCGCTGGCGATCGCCAGTTGGCCCGCGGTCGATGCACAGTTTTGCTGCTCGGCCAGGCGCTCGCCCCGATTACGGGCGGCAGCCCTCAAACTCGTCGCAATCCGGATCTGGCTTCGCGATAATGAGTCTACATCCTAGTGTTTGCAGTTAGCCTGTGACGGGATCGGCTTTTTGAGTCAGGTTTTGTGGCCTGGTGCGGAATCACTCCGGCGAGAGCAGTTTAAAAGTCGATGGTGCTCCTGACTCCAACAACAAAGGCGTTGGAGATGGCCTGACCGGTCGCGTCGTTCGCAGCTCCTCCGCCAGGATGGACGATGTACTGGACATCAGGCTGGATGTTCCACCATGGTGCTGCGACGAAGTTGTAGTCGACCTCAAAGATGGTCTCGCCGCGACGTATTGGATACACCGTGCCTGTTTCGGCTGCGGTGTCTCTATCAAGTCCCGATGCCGCATGGCTGATTCCTGAGTGACTGACGCCAACGGTCAGCGTATCGTCTTTGCGGGCTGGCAATAGCCCGGTGAAGGCCAGCCCTGCGTCGACTTCCCACGCCACCAGATTCCTGTCAGACGGCGCCAACTGCCCGCGCAAGAAGCCGTCGACTTTGGTGCCGTTTCCCTCCAACAGCGTCCGGTCGACCAAGGCGTAGACACCCCAGTTCCCTGAATGCATGACCGGACCCACCGCTTGAGGCGACGCGAGCGGCACCACACTGCCCCGCCTGCTCAGGCCATATCGCTCATCGGCAAACGTGCTGGTGTGATACCAGCCGCCGAGCTTGTAAGAAGCCGATGGCCCGACCGCCGCGCCGTCCGGATTGAGCTCATAAGCCAGCTCGGCCATCAACAGGGCGCCACCGGTCGAACTGAAAGTGGTGCCGTGAAAATTGCAAACCTGCGGATCGTCTTGGCAATCCCGGCCGGCCGGGTCGCCGCTGAAAAGCCCACCGCGCACGACGACTTGCGGCTTGAGGTAAATGGCCGAAACCACACCGAGCGTCGCAAGCGGATAGGCCGGTCCGCCACTCGGCATATCCGACGCATTCAGCACAGGCCATCCAAACGCACCGTTGAGCAATTTGCCGGCCGAATTGCTGTTTGCGAAATCCTCGTCCGCCGAAACCTGCCCCAACTTGACAAAGCTGCCGTCTGCAAACGTTTGCTGGAGCCAGGCGGTGAAGAGCCGCGTCGTCGGGAGCGCATCGATGTTACTTGGATCGCCGAGGCTGCCAACCTCAGCGGCGATATTGCGATCATTGAGATCGTGTATTTGATACAACGTCACATGGGCAGATCCACCCTGCCACAGACCAAGCTTCTCAAAGTCGACGTCAAAGTTGACGTCGAAGCGACCTTCGTAGGCCGCGCCCTGGCGGATGCCGCCACTCGCTACATCCATGACCTCGCTAATGTAATCGAGGGTGAACTTAATGCCCTTGTCCTCAAGCGCCTTCCGGTCGCCATTGCGGTCCCCAGTCAGGTGATTCCACTCCCAGATCGAGTTACCCGCTTGGCCATACGCGTCGGTGGCGCGAGCCGGAGCGGCGAGCGAGATTAAATCCGCCAAAAAAAGAAATGATAGCGACCATTGCAATCGACCGCATCGGGATTTCACTTGGCATCCTCCACGGTAGGCAAAACCTCGACCACAGACATCATGCCACCGTCCTGGTACTCAAGGTTGTGCCAGTGCTGTACAAATCTCCCGACTTGCACCGGCTTAAGTTCGCTTTGCGCGTTCCATCAAGAATCCTGGCGGCCGGGCCAGCGATTTGGGTGCCGCTGCTGTTCGCCGCACCAAAGCCTAGTCAATATCGACATAGCCGCCCAAGCGAACAGGAAAGACATCGTTGGCTTCCGCCGCTGAGGGTTGCCGGTCCGTGCCGCGCTTCAATTGATTGTGCGGATCGTGAACAGCCCTCTCAGTTCGTGGTCTTCCAGGCCCCGGAACATATGGCATTCTGGTCCCCGCCGTCTCCCTCCCTGGGCAATACAGTTACGAACCCGTAATCGCAAATCGACCCGACAGAAACGATACCCGACATTCCGCCACTGTCCTGACGAAGGGCGGGCGTGTGCTGGTGCCTTGCCCGCGATGCTTGGCTCTGTTTGCACCGCCCCACAGGGAACCGGGATTTGCGTGACGCGGATACAGCGCTAGCATCGCGTCATAGAGTTCTTGGGAATCGCCAGTCGGTCATACGCACGTACGATGCAGGCTGCGCACCGGGTGGCCGGCCCGATCAGCACGCTGCATATTCGGCTACCGAACAGTCGAAATATCTCCTTTCTTGCCTGCCATCAGGTAGCTCCGGGCGCATTCAGGGAGGGCAACTCTGTGCGCCAAGTGCGCGCACAAGCTCGAGAAGAGGTAGGTCTCGGTCGCTACCTAACCGTTTCCGCTTGCCTGATGGCGCCAGCCGGCAATAACACCTGCGCTCATCTCCACCGGAGTGACCACGCGGCGATGTGCCGACGCCCTCGTCGGGCCTCCCTCCCTGCGAGAGCTGGTCCGCTTCCACGCTTGCGCGCTCGCCCACTCGTTTCAGGAAGTGTGGCTTTCGCGATCAAAATTGTCAAATATATCTAAGTATAGTTGATTGAGCCATCGGTATAGGTTGTTCCCCGAAAAAGGCGATCATATGTTCGATGAACCCTCTTGCTGCTTGTCGCTAAATTGTCAGCATGGTGGGCTTCATCCTGGCGGCAGCGATCCGCTTTAGGTGTCGCCAGCAAACCGCAGGCGCGCTGCCGGACAGGCTAAGTCGAACAAAGTTGGCGGCGGTGCATTTCAATAGCTAGTGGTTAAGACCTAACGCTTGGTGCCCGATCGCAAGCGTGGCCACATCGCAATCGGCTCCTTCTCCTGTCGACGGAAATGTCCGACGCCATCTGGCCAAAAATGTTATCTTTAGCGATCCGTCCTCGATCGAAGAAAGGTCGCGTCAATGGACGATTGGAGAATCGGGGATATCCGGGTAACCAGGATTCTGGAGATGTGCGACCCTCTGCAGACGCCGTCGGAATGGTTCCCCGACTGCACCGACGAAGCACTCGAGCCGCACCTTCATTGGCTCACCCCCCGATTGATATCGCCGGCAACCGGCCGGCTTATTTTTCCCATCCAGAGTTTTCTGGTTCGTACCGGGCGCCACACCATTCTGGTCGACGGTTGCGTCGGCAACGACAAGACGTGCGCATACTTCCCGCATTGGCACCGCCGCAATGACGGCACCTTTCTGGAGCGCCTGGCGAATGCAGGTGTTGCTCCCGAACAGATCGACTATGTGCTGTGCACCCATCTTCATATCGACCATTGCGGCTGGAACACACGATTGGTGGACGGACGTTGGATACCAACATTCCCGAACGCCCGCTACATCATGGCGCGGCGCGAGTTAGAGGCCGCACGGGCGGCCTCCGGCGATGCCGACGAACGGACCTATGAGGACAATGTGCTGCCAATCGTCGAGGCTGGTCGGGCTGTGCTTGTCGATATGGATTATGAACTCGATAGCGAAGTGTGGCTAGAGCCGACGCCGGGCCACACCCCGGGGCACGTAGCCATCGGCCTGAGATCTCGAGGCGTTGGGGCCGTGTTTTCCGGCGATCTCATGCATTGGCCGATGCAATGCATATACCCCGACTGGAACTTTCGGTACGACACAGACCCTGACCAGGCACGCCGGACGCGGTGGGCATTCCTGGAGGCTTGCTCGGACAATGGCCGCATCGTCATAACCTCGCATTTTCCCTTGCCGTCGGTGGGAACTATCTCGCGACGCCAGTCATCATTCTGGTTCGAGGATCATCAGCCGCAGTTAAATGTGGGCACCAAGCGTTAGATTCCATCCACTAGCAGTGGTGATCGTGAGGTTCAGAGGGCATTTGGACCTTCCTCGTCAAGCATCAGTCGGAGCAGATCGGCAAGGCTTTCCTCAATCCTCCACAATCGCTTCCTGAAAATCAGAACCCCTGCTCCCTGTCTGTCACTAACGGCGGCGTTGTCGAACCCGCCGAGCTGTTTTTAATCCTCCACGATCCCGAATTTCGGGTGGGAGGACTGGCAAAGTTGCGAGAAGAATGGCTTACGCCTGAACGCTAGATCCCAGCATCCAGCTTCACCTGGTCCCTACACCGTCATTGGAACCCCAGTGAGCCGCCCTACTTCGAGGTCAAAAACCCGGTACAGGCTGGGTCTTTCCACTCAATCGAGCGCCAAGTGTCAAAGCCGCCGGAAAATTCTTGATCACGGCGCGCATAGCCGTCGCGCCGCCAGGCCCAAGCGCTATTCGGGCAATCAAGGCTGCGGCACGCAGACGGGTCGAAAATTGCCGACTCCATTCCCTTTCGTAGCGATGTCCGGCCTCATCGTGGCCCTCGTGACCTTTACCCGACGCGATCAGTTCTCTCGCGAGGAGCCAGCCGGATTGCAGCGCCATTGAAATCCCTTCCGCGATTACAGGGTGTGACTCACCTGCGATGTTGCCGACACGGAAGATGCCCTGATCGTAGCAAGCTCGAATACCAGGATGAATCGGTCCCGCGGCGAGCCATGGGCCATCCAATTCGGCACCGGCCAGCACAGTTCCTACACCTCGGCACGAGGCCAGGACGTGGCGCCACAATACATCCGCAGCCGCAATGTTTCCGGAGCGCTGGCGCAGACCGGATAGAACATCCCGGCGGATACAGCAGGAGATTGAAGCCCGGCCATGGTCTGCCGTTACCATTCCACCATAGCCGCCCGGGAATACCAGCAGCGGCATCAGGTCGGGCGCCAGCGCGGCGCCGGTGAAATGCGCTTTGAAGCCGAAAAGATCGGAAGGTTTGCTTGTTCTTTCAATGTGGCTTGGGAGTTTCCCGGTTTCCCAGGATCCATGCGCGGCAATTACTACAGGTGCGCTCAAAACCTTTTGCTGCTGCCCCTCTTCCACCGTCACAAATTGCAAATCATCGCGCCGGCGAATTGCGACAGCCTTGCAAGGCTGGAGAACTTCGACACCCGCACGTTGGGCGGCCTGTAACAGCATGTAGTCCAAACGATCGCGGCCGAGCGCGCGGCCAGGACCCGCCTTGGCGCTCGGCATTCGCGCCTCGGCCGAGACATCGCCCGAAAAGAACCCGACGCGACGTATTTCTGGACCGGCTTCCGCGCGCCAACTCTCGCCGACGCCCAGCTGGTCGAGCAAGGCAATGCTGGTACCTGCCATGAATTCCCCGCAGACCTTTCGGCGAGGGAACACGACCTTCTCGACCATTGCCACCGACCAACCATGCTGGGCCAGCGCAATGGCGGTAGAACTGCCGGCGGGGCCAGCGCCGATGACAATGGCGTCGTGCATCATTTGGTACCGGGCATGTTGGCACCGACAAAACCTTGAGTGAACAGGCCTTTGCGGCCCTCCATCACCGGCGTTCCACCTGACAGTTGCCACAATTGCGAAAGTTCCGTGCCGCGAAAGCCGGCGCGGACACTTTGCGCCGCGTCGTTCAGTGTAACCGCGCAGGCGCCGATCAGTCGCAGGAACCGCGTCGCGACAAGTGGCACCTTGGCCCTAAGCGGCTCCGTCGCGACGAGCACCGGGGCCATCGTCATGATCCGGGCAAACAGCTCCAAGAGGCGCGTGTCGTCGAAGTGATGGAGGATAAGGTTGGCGCAAACAAGATCGAAGGGCTTGTCCACTGTCCAATCGAATATATCGGCGGTTACGGGTTGCGCCCGCCAACCCAATTCGGCGAAAGAATTGCACACATCCTTGCCGATCAGGTCGATCCTGTCGACCATGACGATCTCGACGTTAGGCCAACGCCGCGCCATCAGCCGCGCCACTGTCAGCATGAACTTTCCGTCACCGGCGCCCGGTTCAAGGATGCGTAGCGGCGGCGTCGGCACGTTCGTTCGCAGGAGCGATGCCATGAACCTGGCCTGGAACATCAATGCATTGATGCGAACGAGATCACGACGGGATGCAATCGCACGAGGATCATCGGCCGGCAGGCTATCAAGGAGTTCTGGCTCCAGATACCGGATGTTTATGTCGGTCATGCGATAGATCGGAGTTTTGGGGCCTCAATCGGTCGTCGGGTGAGTAGCATTGGGTCGTACCTCGATTGCGCACATCGAAGAGCTGCTGCCTTGTGCGGCGCGGCTGAATTTCGACATCGGTCGGGCCGCTGATCTGCTGGTCCGCGGAATGGGTTGTTCCTCGAAGCGCAGCAGGTCAGGATCGCCGAACGCCCAATTGAACCTGCGTTCATTACGGACCCTCCAATGAAGCGCCAAGTTTGCCGATGAGAGATACAGGCGCGCGCGATAAAATTGTACGGCTGGGGACATCGTTATTGCTTCACAGCCCTGACAACGGGACCTGAGCCTCCTGTCTAGCTGGCGGGTGCGTGGTTGCGGAGAAGAGTTCGCCTTGTTGAGGTTCCACAGGCAGTGTGCTCGCGCCTCGCAAGCCACCCACGAATTTACCGAGCCGATCAAGATACAGGTAGACCACCGGCGTCGTGTACAGCGTGAGAATTTGCGACAGCGCCAAGCCACCCACGATCGTGTAACCGAGCGGCTGGCGGATTTCCGATCCGGCGCCGGAGCCCAGCATCATCGGCACGCCGCCCAGCATCGCCGCCATGGTGGTCATCAGGATCGGCCTGAAACGTATGGTGCAAGCGCGGTAGATCGACTCCTGTGGGCTGAGACCTTCGCTCCGCTCGACCTGGAGAGCAAAGTCCACAAGCATGATGCCGTTCTTCTTGACGATGCCGATCAGCAGGATAACGCCGATCATGGCGATGACGCTGAAGTCCATATGGACCGCCATCAGCAACAACAAGGCACCGATAGCCGCCGAAGGCAGCGTCGACAGAATGGTAATCGGATGGATTATGCTTTCGTAGAGCACCCCGAGAATGATGTAGATCACCACCAGCGCCATTCCGATCAGTATCGGTGTGCCTGACAGCGCCGACTGAAAGGCCTGCGCATTACCCTGGAAGCTGGTTGCAAGCGAAGCGGGCGTTCCGGCATCGCGTTCGAACTGCTGGATAGCGGCAACCGCGTCTCCGAGCGCCGCCCCGGGTTTCAGGTTGAAGGAGATCGTGACCGCTGGGAACATGCTTTGGTGGTTGATCACGATCGGCGCGGCCTTGGTCACGCTGGTCACCAGCGCGCTTAACGGCACCTGCTGGCCTGTCGAGGAATTCAGATAGATATCCTTCAGCGCTTCGGGACCGTACTGGAATTCCGGGCTGACCTCGAGAACGACGTGATACTGATTGAGCTGGGTAAACATCGTGGAGACGATGCGCTGGCCGAAGGCATCATCGAGCGTGTTGTCGATGGTCGATGGAAGGATACCGAAGCTCGACGCGACTTCGCGATTGACGGTCACATCGAGTAGTGGTCCTGCATTCTCCTGATCGGTGGCGACGTCGACGATTCCCGTCAGGCCTTTAAGCTTGTCGAGGAAGATCGGTGCCCAATGGTTGAGCTCGTTGGAATCGGCATCGGCCAGAGTGTATTGATATTGCGTCTTCGAAACGCGACCGCCGATAGTGATGTCCTGCGCCGCTTGCATGTAGAGCGCTATGCCTTGGGTCTTGGCGAGTTGGGATGATAGCCGGCTGATCACCTGATCGGCGCTGACGTTGCGTTGGTTGTTGGGCTTAAGGGCGATGTACATCGTCCCTCGATTGAGCGTGCTCCCGCCAGTCGCTCCTATCGAGGCCGCGACCGATGCCACGGCCGGATCCTTCAGCACAGTGTCGATTATCGCCTGCTGGCGCTCGGCCATTGCCGGGAACGAGATGTCCTGATCGGCCTCGGTGAGGCCGATAATCAGGCCGGTGTCTTGTTGTGGGAAAAAACCTTTCGGGATGACAAGGTAGAGATAACCGGTGATGGCAATTGTTCCCAGCATGACGAGCAGCGTAACGAAACTGTGCCGCAGGACGATCCTCAAGCCCCGTTCATACACTCCATGCAGCGCTTCGAAGCCGCTTTCGCAAATATCATAGAGCCGTCCGTGCCTGACGTCGGCCTCATGCCTGAGTAGATACGCGCACATCATTGGCGTCAGCGTCAGCGATATCACCAGCGACAGGATCAGCGAAACGCTCACCGTCACGGCGAACTCCTGGAAGAGTTCGCCGACATAGCCCCCCATCAGAAATAGTGGAATGAACACCGCGATGAGCGACAGCGTGATCGAAACGATGGTGAAGCCGATTTCGCCCGAGCCCTTCAGCGCAGCCTGCATCGGGGTGAGGCCCTCTTCGACGTGGCGGACGATGTTCTCGATCACCACGACGGCATCGTCGACGACGAAGCCCACCGCGATCGACAAGGCCATGAGCGACAGATTGTCGAGACTGTAACCAAACGCATAGAGCACGGCAAAGGTGCCGACCAGCGAAAGGGGCACGGTTACTGCGGGAATGACTGTTGCCCAGAAATTGCGCAGGAACAGGAATATCACCATCACCACCAGAGCGATGGTCAGCATCAAGGTGAACTGCACGTCCTCGACCGAGGCACGGATGGTTTGTGTACGGTCCGAAACGACCGATACTTTGATGCCGGGTGGGATCGAAGCTTGCAGTTGCGGCAACAGGGCCTGGATGCGGCCAACCGTCTCGATCACATTGGCACCGGGCAGACGCCGGATAGCCAGCAAGATGGCGGGCTTCTTGCCGAACCAGGCCGCCACAAACTGGTTCTCCGGCCCGTCGATCGCGGTGCCGATGTCGCGGATGCGCACAGGCGAACCATTGCGATAGGCAACGACAATATCATTATAGGGGTCAGGCTTGAGCAACTGGTCGTTGGTATTGAGCGTGAAGGTTTGACGCGGGCCGTTGAGCGTGCCCTTCGCAATATCGACATTGGCCTCGCCGAGCACGTTGCGAACATCTTCAAGCCCAATGCCGCGAACCGCAGCCGCCTGTGGATTGATCTGCACACGGATCGCCGGCTTCTGCTGGCCGCCGATGCCTACAAGACCCACGCCGGAGATTTGCGAGATCTTCGGCAGCAGGATGTTTTCCGCATAGGCATCGACTGTCGTCAGCGGCAAGGTATCGGATGTCAGTGCGAGCACCAGGATCGGCGTATCCGCCGGATTTACCTTGCGGATGGTTGGCGGATAGGGGATGCCCTGCGGCAGGAAGGGGCTGGCGGCATTGATCGCCGACAGCACGTCGACCGCCGCGCTGTCGACGCTGCGGCTGAGGTCGAACTGAACGGTGAGCTGTGTGCTGCCGAGCGCGCTGGTCGAAGTCAGTTGGGTCACGCCGGGGAGTTGGCTTATCTGTTGCTCAAGCGGGGTGGCCACCGACGCCGCCATGGTTTCGGGATCGGCGCCGGGCAACTGCGCTGATACCTGAAGCGTGGGGAAGTTGACGTTCGGCAGCGATGCGACCGGTAGAAGCTGGTAGGTGGTGAGCCCGCACAGCAGCAGACCCACCATCAGCAGGCTTGTCGCGATCGGCCGGTGAATGAAAGGGGCCGAGATGTTCACGGGATCGCTTGCTGCACTGCGCTTTGCAGGGCGGCTTCATCAGCGGCTTTGCCCTCCAGCACTTGAACGCGGCTGCCCTGCACGAGCCTGTACTGTCCGTCGACCACGACAGTTTCGTTCGCATCGAGACCCGAATCGATGAGGGCCTGTCCCCCGCTCAACTGTGCAACAGTGACAGGCTGCATCTGCGCGGTTCCATCGGGTGCGATCACGTAAACATAGGAGCCGTTCGGACCTTGCTGCACCGCCGACCCGGCGATCGTCAGCCCCCCAGTGCGGGTATCTAGAAGCAAACGCGCATTCACCAGCGCTCCCGGCCAGAGTTGCTTCCCAGTGTTCGGAAACGTGGCCCGGAGGCGGATCGTACCTGTCGTCTGGACGATCTGGTTGTCGACAAGCAGGAGCTTGCCTTCGTCGAGCTTGGTCTTGTCGTCCTGGCTGTACGCAAGGACCGTAAGCGGCCCCTTGGCCATCTGCTGCTGGATTTGAGGGAGGGTTTCCTCGGGCAGCGTGAAGATCAACGAGATCGGTTGGATCTGCGCAACGTCGACCAGACCAAAAGTATCGGTCGGATGAATGATGTTGCCTTCGTCGATCTGCCGAATACCCGTTACACCGTCGATCGGCGAGGTCAGACGGGTGTAGCTCAGATTGACCTGCGCGGCTCGTAACAGAGCCTCGTCTGCCTTGATTGTCGCCTGGAGCTGGATGACCTGAGCCTTCTGCGTGGCCACCAGCTGGGAAGTGGCAAAGCCCTTCGCCAGCAGTGGCGTGTAGCGGTCCAGATTTGCCTGCGCGTTGACGAGTTGCGCCTGGTCGCGATCGCGGGTCGCGGTAATCTGATCGATTTGTGCCTGATAGGGATCTGGGTCAATCTGCGCCAGCAGATCGCCCTTTTTCACTGTCTGACCTTGCGTGAATGCGATCTTCGTAATCGGCCCCGAGATCAGGCTGTGCACCACGACGTTGTTGTAGGCGATCACCGTTCCCACTCCACGCAGGTAGATCGGCACGTCGCGACTGGCTACTTTTCCGGCAATGACCGGAACAGCGGGGGCAGGAACAGAGGCCGCCGCAGGTTCGGAAGGATCGTAGACATGCTTGGCTGCGAATCCAACGCCGCCGATCAAGATCAGCAGCGCGGCAACAATGGCGGGTCGCTTGCGCATCGAAGGCTCCTATAAAGACGGGATCGCTTTTTCAGCAACCGGACGCCGACAACGTGTTTGTGCCTGTCACACCCGAGCTGCCGCAGGTTGGAACCGTTACCAGTGGACTTGTCACCGGATCGGCTAAATCGGGTGTTGGAATGCTAATTATCGGGCTCACTCCCAAATTGCTGAGTTCCGAAGACCCCAGCGGAATCCCAACCGGGGTCCCAAGACCCGTGGACGATGTCCCGGACGATGTGCCAGTGGTGGTGGACAGTATCGATGTGGTGCCGGAAGGCGACGCACTCGACGCCATCGTGCTGCAGGTGCCCAACGCTGTTGAAGGCATCGGGTTCACAGACGTCCCGCTCATGGTCGTGGTTCCGTCAACGCCTCCGCCATCGAAAGTGGAAAGCGCGGAGGTCGTTCCGGCAACTTCGGAAGGTGACGCCAGAACACCAGGCGCCAGGACATTGGTACACCCGGAATTGCTCGTGCCTATGGAGCCAGATGTCGTTGGCGAGCCAGGCGTGGTCAAGCCACCAGGATCGAGTTCGACCGCACCCAGAGGAATACCAACCGGATTGAGGGGCGAACCAACGGCAGAGAGGGGCGAAGTCATTCCTGTTGCGGGCGTGCTGACTTGCGCTAGGCTCGGTCCGCTGAACAGCAGAGCGATTACAATTGCGATCGGCAAGAATGGCATCGCAACATCATTGTCATTTCGCATTGGAACTACCGTCGTTTCGTGTGTCCAGGTGAGGCATGCGTAAAGGAACGTCTTTGGGCCGTTCGAACGCATTTCGCCCGGTCAGATCGGAGAGGATGCCAGATGGAGGGGAAGCGCTCTTCCGTAAAGGCGGCTGGATTTCCCTATTCGCACGCCGACCCTGCGCATTCGACGGTTCCTCGTCATTGGATTGTCCAGTGCCCAGGCAGAGGAAAATCCGGGCGGCCTTCCCGTGAAGTGCAACGATGCGAGGCAGCCTTGGTTGTTCGGCAGCGATTTCGTGTTGGCGGGCCCGAGCAACGCATCCGCAAGGTGAAGTCTTCGCTACAAACCAATGTATGAGCCATTCAGACTTATGCTGCGCTCTCGTATACCTTTGTGGGATGGATCGTGTGATCGCCAACACTCTAATCTGAACAGAAGGAGAGACAGCCAATTGCCCGAATAACGCATGGGTCGAAAAGAGCCCGTGACCGCTAGTTCGTGAGCGGCAAGCTGGCTTCCGCCGAAGCCTGTGAGCGGCCTCGCGATCCGACTGCGGTCGCTACAGGCGAAATCGTCGACATCGGGAAGCGTCTCAGGTCAGTTCGCATGAGAGAGGCGCCCGATGTCCCAGACCGCCAGGATGAGTGTACTCCGCCAGGCCAGTGGCGGGTCCAAGATGCCGCCGGCAAGCGCCCCTGTCGGTGAGACATTTGCGATCGCACGCGCTCCGAACCGCACCATCTCCATAACCGCCGATAGCCGCCCTGGTGAAGGCGATCATGGCCAACAAGCTCCTGGAGGCCCGCTGCCCGCGGACGAGCAGCCCGAGGCGACCGTCGGAAGCAAGCGCGTGCGCGGACCAGGCGGTTCAGATACTGGACATCGAAACCGCCGGCCAACGGTCTTCATCGTCGGTTTCATTGTCCTGGCTGGCCTTGTTCTCGGCGGGTCCTATTACTGGTACGCGAACCTCAACTTGGTGAGCACGGATGACGCCTATGTCGATGGACGGGTTGTCACCATCGCGCCGCAGGTTTCGGGCCTCGTCGTGTCGCTGGACGTGACTGACAACCAATATGTCCACAGGGGTGATCCGCTGATCCATATCGATCCGCGCTCCTACATGAGCGAGCGAAACCGGGCGCAGGGGACCCTGGACAGCGCCAGGGCGCGAGCTGCCGGGGAACGGCTGGCGACCGAGATCGCTCGCAAGAATTTCCCCGCCCTGTTCCAACAGGCCCAGGCTCAGTTGGCGACGGCACAGGCCAATTTGACAAAGGCCCAGGCCGACTATGACCGGCAGAGCACTCTGCCGAAAGCCGCGACAACGCAGCAGGAGGTCGATGCTGCGTTGGCGGCGCTGCGCCAAAGCAAAGCGCAAGTCATGCAAGCCGAAGGCCAGATTCAGCTGAGTTCACCGGTCGAGCAGCACATCGGCCAGAGCGACGCGCAGGTCGAACAGTTGAACGGTCAAATCGAACAGGCTCAAGCGCAGCTTGATCAAGCCGAACTCAACCTCTCCTGGACGGTCGTGACGGCACCGCAGGATGGCTGGATAACCCGGCGCAACGTGGAAATGGGCAACTACGTCACGCCTGGACAGCAGATTTTCTCGATCGTTCCGCCGGACGTTTGGATCACGGCCAACTTCAAGGAAACCCAGCTTGACGGCCTGCGGCCCGGCCAGAACGTAAGGGTCGACGTGGATGCCTATCCTCGGCTCGACCTGCATGGCCATGTCGACAGTGTCCAGATGGGGTCCGGCTCGAAGTTCACCGCCTTCCCACCCGAAAACGCCACTGGCAATTTCGTAAAGATCGTCCAACGCGTGCCGGTCAAGATCGTCATCGACAGCGGGCTTGATCCTAAGGTTCCGCTGCCGCTCGGCATATCCGTGGTTCCGACGGTATCGGTTCGATGAGCAGCGCTCCAGCCGAGGCCGGCGCGACCTGGAAGCCCCGCTACAATCCCTGGCTCATCGCGGTTTCGGTGACCCTTGCCGCCTTCATGGAAGTCCTCGACACGACGATCGTCAATGTTGCCTTGCCCCATATTGCCGGCAGTCTGTCGGCGAGCAATGACGAGGCGACCTGGGCGCTCACCTCCTACCTGGTGGCAAACGGAATCGTGCTGACCATTTCCGGCTGGCTGAGCGATCTCTTCGGGCGGAAACGCTATTTCCTGATCTGTATCACCATGTTCACGGCCTTCTCGTTCTTGTGCGGGACGTCGACCAATCTGGGCGAGCTGATCGTCTTCCGGCTGCTGCAGGGCTTCTTTGGCGGCGGCCTGCAGCCGAGCCAGCAGTCGATCATCTTGGACACGTTCCCGCCGGCCAGGCGCGCGTCCGCATTCGGCGTGACGGCGATCGCAACCGTCGTCGCCCCGGTCCTCGGCCCGACGCTGGGCGGCATCATCACCGATCAGTCGACCTGGCGCTGGATCTTCTTCATCAACATACCGGTGGGCATCCTCGCGGTTTTCTTGAATGCGATCCTCGTCGAGGATCCGCCTTGGGTGAAGAACAGGAAGAGCCGGGGGCTCGACTACATTGGCCTGTCGCTCATCACGCTTGGTCTCGGATGCCTGCAGATCATGATGGATCGCGGCACGGATGACGATTGGTTCGGTTCGCCCTTCATCGTGTTAATGGCGCTGCTCGCTTTCCTGGGAATCGCGGGCGCGATCTGCTGGCTGCTGATTGCCAAGAAACCGATCGTCAATCTCGACGTATTCAAGGACAGGAATTTCACCGCCGGCTGCGCAATGATCGCGGCGATGGGCAGTATCCTCTACGCGAGCGCAGTCGTCATCCCGCAGCTCGCGCAGCAGGTTCTTGGCTATACCGCAACCTGGGCGGGGCTCATTCTTTCTCCAGGCGGCATCATCGTCATCGTCCTCATTCCATTGGTTGGACGCCTCATGACAATCGTCCAGACGCGGTTCGTCGTGGCGGCCGGTTTTTTGGTGATGGGCTTTGCGCTCTTCTTCTCGAGCCATCTGGCGCCGAATATCGATTTCCCGACACTCGTGCTGATGCGCAGTTTGCAGGCAGCCGCGCTAGCGTTTTTGTTCGTGCCCATCAGTACGACCACCTATCTCAGTTTGCCACGCGAACTGAGTGGCGACGGGGCTGCCCTCTTTTCGATGGTTCGCAACGTGTCCGGTTCGATAGGGATTTCCGTCGCAACCTCGCTCGTCACCGAGCGGAGCCAGATCCGGCAGTCCTATCTGTCGGAATGGGCCTCGCCCTTTCATCAACCCTACGACGTGCTGGTTGATCAATACGAACGTGCGTTGACGGCGACGGGGCATGCCGCGGGATCGGTCCATGGAATGGCGGTTGGAAAGGTCTACCAGGTCGTCCAGACGCAAGTTGCCGTCCTCGCCTATTCGGACGTCTTTCTGTTCTTCTTCTTTGTCGCCTTCCTCGCCGTTCCATTTTGCCTCCTGCTCTCCGGCAAGAAGGCAGCCGATGGCGAGGGCGCCAGCCACGCGGATTGATCATGCACCAAAATTTGCGCGCCGTTGCAGCGATTTCAGTCATGTTCGCGTTGGCAGGTTGCACTGCCGGACCGGATTTCATTCGGCCTGATCCTGGTCTGCCGAAACGCTGGTTTGCGAACGGCGCGGCAGCTGCGCCGGTGGACTCCGAGGGGTCCAGCGCGACGGTTCTCGAGCCGGTCGACCCCGCTTGGTGGCAGGCCTTTCGAGACGCGACCCTGACCTCGCTCATGCAGCGCGTCGCCGACGCCAACCTCGATGTGAAAACCGCGACCGTCCGGCTCGCGGAAAGCCGTTTTCAGCGCGCCGCCGTGGCCTCCGCCCAACTGCCTGGCCTGAATGGCAGTGCCAGATACCAACATCAGAATCTTAGCGATGTGAGTGCCAAAGGCAGCCTGATCGAAGGTCTCCTTGGGTCGCCGAGCATTTCTTCCGCAAAGCCGGCCGATCTGTTTACCGGCGGTTTCGATGCTTCGTGGGAACTCGATCTTTGGGGGCATGTCCGCCGCCAGGTTGAAGCGGCGGATGCGCAGGTTCAGTCTTCCGAGGAACAGTGGCGTGACGCGCTCGTCTCGAGCCTCGCCGAAACCGCACGCGACTATATCCAGCTGCGCGGCACGCAAACCTTGATCAGGATCGCCAACCACAATCTGAAGATCCAGCAGGACATTCTGCAGCTGACGCAAACGCGCCAGCTCAAAGGCCTGACGACCAGTCTGGACGTTGAGAACGCCGCCGCGCAGGTCGAAGCCATCCGTGCCCAGCTGCCCAGCCTGCAACAGCAGGAAGCGCAGCAGATCAACGCCGTGAGCTTTCTGCTCGACCTGCCGCCCGATGCGCTTCGTGGCGAACTCGCCACCGGCAAACAGGTGGTGCCGATGCCTGCCCGGGTTCCGGCCGGCATTCCTTCCGATCTCGCGCGGCGGCGGCCGGACATTCGCGCCGCGGAAGCGCAGCTTCACGCGGCCACCGCCGACATCGGAGTGGCAGTTGCCGAATTCTATCCATCCATCCAGCTGAATGGATCGGTGGGCTTCGACGCCCTCAAGGTCGGGAGTCTGTTGACGGCCAGGGCGATCACAACCAATCTCGGTCCGAGCATTTCGATACCGATTTTCCAGGGTGGCCGGCTGAAGGCGACACTGGAGCTTCGCAAGGCCCAGCAGGTCGAGGCGGCGATCGCCTACCACAGGACAGTGCTGCGAGCCTGGCACGAAGTTGTCGATGCCCTCATCGACTACCGCACCGAACGGCAGCGGCGCGCGCGACTGGCCCGGCAGGTCGAGCATCTGCGACAGGCCTTGTCGCTGGCCCGTGACCGCTACAATGACGGAGTCACCGAGTTCACCACCGTGCTCGACACCGCACGCACATTGCTGCAAGCCGAACAGGATCACGCACAGAGCACGACCAACATCTCGATCGACCTCGTCCAATTGTTCAAAGCGCTCGGTGGCGGGTGGGAATTGACGTATCCGAGCGCGCCGCCCGAGCCACCGATCAGCGCCCAACGACTGTCGAAGGCAAGGAAACCAACATGACCATGTCGAGGTTTGTTGTGGCACGCAGTGCTGAAAGCCGGCGCTAATGCATGTCGCGCAAAAGTGCGCAGCGGTTTTGCTATAACGACATGCATGACAACAAGAACTTAAAGCGCGTCGCATGGTTCCCTTCAAACGCGACGCGCTTTAGATCACTTCCTGGGCCTCATCACGCCTTTGGAAATCGGTCAAGCCCCCTCTCGGCGGACTTGACCGTTGCACCATGGGACTGTGCCGCCATCGGGGAAACCGCTTCGATCCGAATCACCCGGTCGGCGAGGTTGGATCACGGGCAAGAGTGCCACATTCCACTCGGCCCATCGTAACTCTGATTTACGGCATCGAACGAGCAGTAAGCAGCATCGGTGTCGTAGTTCCACCAAGGCTGAAAGTGATATTCCCCATCGCTAAAAACGACCTTGTGGTGCGGGCGTTGGTGCTGGCGGTTGCCAATGCCGCCACCGCTAAAGTCGCTAAAGTCTACGGCATGACCATCGCTGCCGTTGCCGCGCGCCATGGAGACCGTGGCCGTGCCGGTCGCCAGCATCACGCCCAAAGTAATCTTCGCCAATGTTGTCGCTGATTTTCTCACGATACGCTCCTGCAAATTGAGAATTCCAAGGTTGGTTGAACAGTACTTATATTATTCATGTATTTCATTCTCGAAATAGCGCCTATGTTTGACATAGATATATCATCAGCTATGGCTATGACTCGTTGGGTGCACGACGGCATCGGCAGTACGAAACGAATTCCAGCCGGGCCGCAGTTCGGTAGACGTGCCAGGCAAAATCCTTAGGTGTTCGAATCCGGCCCCCACTTGTGGGGTCCGGATTCGAAGAGGCCGTGGTGGATCACGGACAATATGGGTAAAGGCCGAGATACCCTTCGTATGGATACGGATACGGGTAACCGCAGTAGCCGTCGTCATAATAATCACTGCCGAAACCGCGGCCCCTTCTGAACCTGTGACCGTCGCGGACATGGACGCCATGGACATGCGCCTCACCGCCCAAGCCTGCGATACGACCGCCACCGGCAACGCCTACGCCGCGCTCACCGCCAAAGCCGCCGCCCCCGAAATGGCCGCCGCCCCCCATGCTTTCGGCATGGCCGCCACCGCCAAAGCCTCCGCCGTGTCCGCCGCCACCACCGCCACCGCCGTGCGCCATTGACATCGTCGCCGAGCCGGTTGCCAGCATTGCGCCCAGAGCAATCGTCGCCAAGATTGTCGTTGTCTTTTTCATAATACACTCCTGTAGTTGAAGCTTTCTAAGTCGTCGAAAGCTACATTTATGTAGATGCAGGAGGGATTTCCCAGTATAATACGCTTGTTTGATATACGTATATCTCTTAACTACACACGTTACTTTTTGATCGCATTGGCAGTGCCGACTATCCGCCCTACGGGCGGGCGGCGCTTCGACCCTGCCGGCGCGAAGTACGCAACTCCGCGATTGCTGGCCATGTCGTGGCAGCTCACGAGCGGCTGGAATTGCTTAAAGCCGGCTGTTTCGCCTCATTGGTTTTTGCTATTTTCCCGGAACCAGCCGGGTGCAACCGTGTTGCTCAGCGCCGATTTGCGCTCCGGTCCGACCGTCCTGTCATTCGGCACCGTCGTCCATCTATTCCACACTGACAACGGTCTGAATTTCATCCCGTTTCGCATAGACAATCTTCACCGCATTTTGCAGTTTTTCAAAGGCGCGCATCTCAATCTGGCGCACACGCTCGCGCGAAACGCCGAATTCGTTGGAGAGATCCGCCAAACTCCTCGGGTCATCCGCAAGCCGGCGCGCCTCGAGGATACACCGTTCGCGCGCGTTGAGCACGCCAAGCGAGTCGATCAGCGCCCTGCGCCGGTTGGAGGCTTCCTCAAGCTGAACGATCCTGTACTCCTGGTTGTCCTCGCTCCCGACCAGCAGATCTTGCCATTCGCTTTCGGGCAGACCTCGCAGGGGCGCGTTGAGCGAGGTGTCACCGCCCATGCGGCTGTTCATGTAGACAACCTCCTTCTCCGTCACGCCAAGGTCGCTTGCAATGAGTTCCACCTGATCTGGATGCAGGTCACCGTCGTCCCGCGCCGAGAGGCGAGCCTTGAGCCGCCGCAAATTGAAGAACAACTTTCTTTGATTGGGCGTCGTACCGATCTTCACCAGCGACCAGGAGCGCAGGACATATTCGCGAATGGACGCCTTGATCCACCAGATCGCATAGGTCGCCAAACGAAAGCCGCGCTCCGGTTCGAAGCGATTGACCGCCTTGATCAGACCGATGCTGCCCTCCGATATTACCTCTGACATCGGCAGCCCGTATCCGCGATAGCGCATGGCAACCTTGGCAACGAGGCGAAGATGCGACACCACCAGCTGATGAGCGGCCTCCGGATCGTTGTCCTCACGCCAGCGTTTCGCCAGCGCTTGTTCCTGCCCCGGTGTCAGCATGGCGAGATGTTTGATGGCGTCGAGGTAACGGCGAAGCCCGCTTTCGCTCGAAAAATCTGCTGTGCGTGCCATGAAGCACTCCTTGCCTACGTCGCAGGGGAATCAGTTGTTTGTCGACGCCCATAGACTTTCGATGTTGGCTTCTCTGTTCGACGCTGCCGCTATCTGCCGCGCCCTTCGCTTGAAGGGCGAAGGTGCATCCAGGTGCCGTTAGGGCGTGCCATGGAGCACAGAATCGATACAGCTGATCATGGCCTGGCTATCCAACGGCTTGCGGAAGAAGCCGATGGCGCCCGTTTCCCGAGCGCGTTTGCGGAAACGTTCCTCGGGAAAGGCGGTGATCAAAATGGTCGGTATGTGATAGCCATGTTCGATCAAATGATCCTGCAGCTCTATTCCTGTCATTCCGGGCATCTGGATATCGCAGATCAAGCACGAGGTATTTTCCAGATTAGATGACCTCAGGAAATCCTCGGCCGATTCGAATGCAAATGCGATGAAACCCAACGATCTAACGAGGCTTGCAGTTGCAAGTCGAACGGACTCATCGTCGTCGATGATCGAGATCATCGCATTACGGGTCAATTCACTATTCCTCCGTGCTCGCCGATGACCCAAGCATTGCTGTTTCAACGACTGTTTCTCGGTGAGATACTGCGCCTTCTGTCGCGAAAGCGAAAGTTATACAGAGGTGTAACAAAGTTATTTCCCGGGAGCGTCTATCCCCAGGGCGCCGGCCATCTTCACCAGGTCGGCTAGAGTTCTGGCGCCCATTTTCTTCATCAGGCGCCCGCGGTGGATTTTCACCGTGATTTCACTGAGTTGCATCTCGCCGGCGATTTGCTTGTTCATCAATCCAGTCGCGACAAATGCCATCACCTCGCGCTCCCGGGGGGTCAGGGTGCGCAGAAGGCTCTGCAGCTCCGACAGCGCCCGGTCTCTCTCTCGCCGTTGCCTGTCGCGCTCCAGAGCGCCGGCGACTGCATCCAGAATATCCTGATCCCGGAAGGGCTTGGTGAGGAAATCGACCGCGCCGGCCTTCATGGCTCGCACGGACATCGGAATGTCGCCGTGACCGGTCATGAAAATGATCGGCAGGTGAATGCCTGCCTTGCCCAACTGCGTTTGAAATTCGAGTCCGCTCACCTCCGGCAGCCTGATATCGAGTACAAGGCAGCTTGGACCGTCGGGAAGCCGACTGTTCAGCAGTTCGGGAGCAGAACCGAAAAGCTCGACACGCGTACCGACAGATCGGAAGAGGCTGCTTAAAGCTTCACGCAACGACGGATCGTCGTCCACGACCAGAACAGTCGGAGGCACGGCGCCGTTGTTGCCTTGTGACTGGGAGGGAGAGACGGGGCGTCGGATCATGACCCGGCATCCTTTTCGACGCGTGGCAGGGAAAATTGGAATATCGCGCCGCCGCCTGGATTGGGCACGATCCATACATGGCCTCCATGTGACTCAACGATCGACCGGCAGATCGAAAGCCCCATGCCTATTCCATCCGCCTTGGTGGTGAAGAAGGCCTTGAACAACTGACGCGCATTATCGGGATCGATGCCTGGTCCAGAATCCTGAATCCTCACATTTGCCTGGTTCGATTCATCGATCGACGTCGTAACGAGAATTTCGCGGAAGTCATCGTTACTGGAGGCCATTGCCTGAATCCCGTTGATCAGCAGATTGATCAGGACCTGTTGAAGCTGGATACGGTCGCCAAGTGCGGGCAGAGGCCGGTTGGCTAGACCCAGTTTCAGGGTAATGCGATTTGCAACGAGCTCATGCCGCACCAACACGAGGGATTCGTTGACGAGCTCGTTCACGTCGACAAGGGCCATCTGGATGTCACCCTTCTTGGACAACGCCCGGATTCGATGGACGATATCGCTGGCGCGTTGGGCGTCAGCGATGCTCCGCTTGACCGCGCTGCGGACCTCATCCAGATCGGGCTTGTCCCGATCGATCCATCGTAGGCATGCCTCACCGTTCATAACGATGCCGGCTAGCGGCTGATTCACCTCGTGCGCGATCGAGGCCGTCAATTCACCCAATGTGGTGAGGCGTGTCACATGGGCGAGTTCAGCCTGGGCCTTCAGGACCTCGGTTTCGGCGCGCCTGCGCTGTGATATGTCCGTATTCGTTTCGAGAACCGCCAACGGTTGGCCATCAGCATCCTTCTTCAGCGACCAGCGGCTGGAAACGACAACGACGGATCCGTCCCGCTTCGTGTGCACGAGCTCACCTTCCCAGCGCTCGGAGCTGAGCAGTTGCCGATTGATCTCGTTCAACTTGGCTGGAAAGACTGTCTGCAGGAGCTGATGGGTGGACTTTCCCTCCGCGTATTCGGCGGACCAGCCGTAAATGGCTTCAGCGCCACGATTCCAATAAGTGATTATACCGCCCATGCTGCGTACGAAAATCGCATCATGCGTCAAATCGAGCAGTTGGGCCTTTTCAGATAGATCGGTCGAGGTCGATTGGTTTTTAAGCACAAGAAGAGTGGTAATGGCGATGGCCGCGATGCTCATGAGGCAGCGGCTGAGCGCGCCTCCACTGGCTTCCTCTCCGTGAACAAACCAGAAGCTCAATGAGGTGAGGGCTATACAGGCGAATGAGCACAAGACAATGCCACGCCTACGGAAGGCGGCGCCTGCGAGCAGAATAACGACCACATAGAGGACCGCGACCGCTCCAGAAAATGGATCAATCGTATCGACAACGAATATCCCGGCCGCCAGCAGGATGGCTAGAGGCGCCACCAGCCACGAATTGCCGGATGCTGGCGGAGATAGTCTGTGCCGCATAAGGTCTCTGCTCGGTTCCTGGTCGACGCCTGCGCTGCTGATCGACTCTCCGTGGCGCGCCGTCCACCCTAGTCAACCGGATCCTTTCTGCTTGTTCGAAATTGCGGTCGTCAGTGCCTGATTGCACCTTTGTCACTGCAACGCCTCGCCGCGAATCCCCAGGGATCGAGAGACCCATCAACGACGCAGGCTTGAGAGCGAGCCCAGGATCTGGCGGAAAACACAAATCAGAGCCGGCCAAGGCAACAACGCACAAGTCCTGGCAGCAACGAGAGCGGTATGACGAAACAGGGCTACGCCTGGGTCAACGCCTAGGCGGAACCCACCCGCTCGCCTTTTTACATCCTGCGGTGTTTCTCATGTGAACTGAAGGAGGAACTCATGGCACTTGCAATCGAACAGTCCCGCGGTCTCGGCTCAGCCGTCCCGGAGTTGCGTACAAAATGCAGGCTCTTCATCATGCTTGGCACAGCTCTGCTGGGCTTGGGTTTTCTAGGGTGCTCGACCTTGTTCGCCGCTACGGTGCTATCCGTCTTCTATATCGGCGGGCTGATGTTGTTGGCCGGCATCGCGCAGGTCGCGCACGCTTTCAATATCCAGGGATGGGGACCGTTTCCGTTCTGGCTGCTGAGCGGCTTGGCCTATGCAATCGCCGGGATCGCCGCATTCCACAACCCACGGCTTGCAGCCTCGGCCTACACGCTCGTGCTGGCAGCCACGCTAATTGCTGCAGGCATTCTGCGGTTCTGGGTAGGCCTCAAGTCCCGGCGCCATCTGGCTTGGGGCTGGGTTGCGTTTTCAGGTGTCGTCACTCTTCTTGCGGGCCTTGTCATCCTCTCGCAAGGGCGTCTCGATACTTTGGCAGCGTCAGGCGCGATCCTGGCAATAGACCTGACCATGCAAGGTGCGACGCTCTTGGCATTCGGCTTTGGACTGAAGAGCAGTGCGTTGGCGAGGATCCAAATATAGAACAGGCGTGTGCGACAGCTGAGGGTTCCCATCTGCCGCAAGGCGCTCGTGACGATCGCCAGCAGCGTTCCTCGCCCCTTCGCCTCTGACGGCCCCGATCATCGTGCGATTCAGCTATGGCCTGCCGACAACAAGAAAGACCGTCGGCGCTCGATCAATATCGTGTGCCTTGCGCGCCATGCGGACACTCATGCGGTCCGTGGCCGTCGTGCCGTAGAGAATCCCAACGCAGCAAGGAATGAACCAAAATGAGCATAGCCACGGACAAGATATCCCGTCGAACCATGTTGGCTGCGACAGCAGCTGGCGGCTTGCTTACGACGGCGACGATGGCTCAGGCGCAGAAGGGCGATCCGATAGCCGGCCGCCGCGGGGGCACCAATCCTGGTCCGATGAATCCTTCCCGCATAGACGGCAATCCGGACCTGATAATCCCACCAAGCACAGATGCGGGTAATCTGCCGAACCTGCGCTTCTCGTTCGACGATGCCCACATCCGACTGTCTGGCGGCGGCTGGACCCGTCAGGTGACAGCACGCGAACTCGGCGTCTCCAAGGACATTGCCGGCGTGAACATGCGTCTGAATGCCGGCGGCGTGCGCGAGTTGCATTGGCACAAGGCCGCCGAGTGGGCCTATGTCCTGTATGGGAAAGCACGCATTACGGCGGTCGATGCCAGTGGGCAAAATTTCGTTGACGACGTCGGCGTGGGCGACCTTTGGTATTTCCCGCCGGGCATTCCACATTCGATCCAGGGCCTTGATCCAGACGGGACGGAGTTCCTGCTGGTGTTCGATGACGGCGATTTCGACGAGGACAACACTTTCCTGCTGAGCGACTTCATGAAGCACACTCCTCCCGAGGTGCTCGCCAAGAATTTCAGCATTCCGGCATCGAGCCTGGCGAACTTGCCCGATCCCAGCGAGCTCTACATTTTTCCCGCTCCGGTTCCGGGGCCGCTCAGTGCGGACAAGATCGTCGGCGCGGTCGAGGTCCCGCAGAGGTTCAGCCACCGCATGATGGCACAGGCTCCAATCAAAACGAAACACGGAAGGGTGCGAATTACCGACAGCAAGGTGTTCCCAGCTTCCAAGACGATCGCGGCGGCCCTGGTCGAGATCGAACCGGGAGCGATGCGCGAGCTGCATTGGCATCCGAATACAAACGAATGGCAGTATTACCTTCAAGGTCAGGCCCGCATGGGGGTGTTCGCGGCGTCCGGCGCCGCCCGCACATTCGATTTTCAGGCCAACGACGTCGGCTACGTGCCTTTCGCCATGGGGCACTACATCGAGAACACAGGCGACTCGACACTCCGATATCTGGAGGTGTTCAAGAGCGACTACTTCGCTGACGTGTCACTGAACCAGTGGCTCGCCCTCACTCCTTCGGAATTGGTCCGCGTCAGTTTGCGCGCCGAACCACAGTTTCTGGAGGCCTTGCGCAAGCAGAAGTCGCCCATAGTGCCAGACTAGCGTTTGCTCCCCTTGTCCGGACGGGGCTGTTGGAGGGGCGCCGCCCGGGCGCCGCTTTTTTTGACGAAGGAGGTCTGATCAAGGCGTTTCACGGTCCAGGTGCGGCGGCGAAGCGCCCCATCCTGACCGTTTGAGTAGCGCTTGTCGTTTCCCGAAGGCAGGCATTGCTCTCCACTCCGCTCCAGGTCTCGTGAGGCCTGCGCCGGTTTGGTCGCCTAAAGTGAGACCACGGTTTGTTTTGCTCAAATGAACAGCCGCCCGTGTCAGATCCTGCGCAGCGCGTCGGCGGGGAGAAGGCGCGTGGCGCGCCAGGCCGGGTAGAGCGCGCCGAGGGGTCCGGCGATGAAGACGAAGATCAGCGCCTGGGCGATCGACCAGCCTGACAGGTAAGGCACGATCAGACCCGCCGCGAACTTTGTCTTCGCCGCCATTTCCATTGTCAGGGCGCCGAGAATGATCCCGATGACCCCGCCGGCTGCGCTCATGATCACGCCTTCGATAAGAATGAGCCGAAGAATCCGCCTTGGAGACCAGCCAAGCGCTGCAAGAACTCCAATCTCGAACGTCCGTTCGTTCACGGCCATCAGAAGTGTGTTGGCAACGGCAACAGAGGCCATCGCCATGACAACCAGTGAAATTGTCCGGGCAATCGCCTGAAGCAGATCGAAGATGCGGATGCTGTTGGCAAACTGCTCGGTGTCGCCGACCGAGAACCCTGGTGCCGCCGCGATGAGCCTGGTTCGGGCAACAGCGATGTCGTTCTTCTCGAGCGGGCGCTTCAACCTCACCTCGTACAAGGTAAACACGTCTTCCCGCGACAGGAGTTGCTGCAGCCCTTCGAGCGGAACGATCGCGCTGTTCTGGTTCAGCACTGACGAGAACGACGCGATGCCGACAATCTGGTAGGGCTGGAACTGGAGTTCGACAGTATCACCGACCCGCTTGTCCAATGCGGTGGCGATCGACTCGCCAAGGATTACGGGCCACTGGTCCCCCGGTGCAGGGATTCGTCCCGACAAGAGGTGCATATCGTTCCACAGGAAGCTGCCGGCGGGCCAGCCGGCCATGACAATATTCGCATCGTCGTCGGCGGTGGTGATGTTCAGGAGAACGCCCGACACGGCCTCGACGTTTGGCACGGCGGTAAGCCCGGAGCCCAGCGACCTGGGCACGGTGCTGCTCACCAGGTTGAACGCACCGCGCTGGCTCACCACCAGGTCCGCGCCGTTCTCATCGATTCCCGATGCGAACGAGCGCTGGACGCCGGCGGTCAGGCCGGTAAGCGCCACAAACCCCGCGACCGCCAAGGCGATGCCGAGAACCGTGAGGAGGGTGCGAAGCGGACGCGCAATGAGACCGCGCAAGGGAAGGGTCAGCTCTGTCATGGGTTAGCGGATCCGCGACGCCGGCGCGGGCGTCGACATCGCCCCCATTCGGCTGTCCGAACGGATGCAGCCGTCGGAGATCTCTATTCGCCGGCCGCACAGTGCGGCCACGTCCTCGTCATGGGTCACGACGATCACCGCAGTGCCGAACTCGCGATGCACGTTGCCAATGATGCTCATCACGGATTGGCTCGTCTGCACGTCGAGGCTTCCTGTCGGCTCGTCCGCAACCAGAAGCTTCGGACGGTTTGCAAGTGCCCGCGCAATTGCAAGCCGCTGACGTTCACCGCCCGAAAGCTCCGCCGGCCGGAGCGTGGCGCGCTCGGCAAGACCGAAATGCGCCAGAAGTTCGAGCGCGCGAACGCGACGCTGCCGCGCTCCGCCGAGATTTCCCAACAATGCCACCTCGATGTTTTCGCGCACCGACAGGGACTGGAGCAGGAAGAAGTTCTGGAAAACGATGCCGATCCTGCTGGCCCGGACGGCTGCCCATGCAGTCCTTCCGTTGATGGCCCGTCCTTCGAACCGAACTTCCCCGCGCGTCGGCCGGTCAAGCCCACAGACCAGGTTCAGGATTGTAGATTTGCCGCTCCCACTCCGGCCGACAATGGCCACGGTCTCATCGCCTTCGATCGCGACAGACACATCGTCAACGGCGACAATGCGGCCGCCGTCAAAGTCGCGGCCGACATTGCTCAATTCGACGAGGGGGGACATGAGCACGAACGCGGAGTCATAGCCGGCCTTTCCTGATGTCGACGACAAGCGCGGGGATCGAGCCGCCGTTGGAGGCGAGCAGCTGGGCAACGCGGTCCCGCTGCTGCACTGTGACGGAACCGCCGTCGACAAGAACATCGCCGATACAGAGTTGTCCACGGCAGTGGCGGACACGCCAGTCCACTGACGTTGGGCCGTGGAGCGGCGGGCGGAACTGGCTGCGCACAAGAATGTCGCCATTGGCCAGAACCTTTGTGCCGAGCACGGTAAGAGTCTTGTCTTGCGTCCGCTCCAGCCTGTCGGCCAGCCTGTGTGCGATAGCATAGAGAATGGCATCGATCACTGCGGCGCGGTCGTCCAAGCTGGCGCTGCGCCAACGCGTCCCCAGCACGGCTTGGGCAATCCCCCTTCCGTCGAAGGCCGCAGAGATCGAGCGCAGCTGCGCCTCGGCCGGTCCACCCTGCCCAAGCACGATCGCCCCCTGTCGTACTGTCTCGATCAACTGGACTGCAGCACTCTGCTCATCGGCAGCATGCGAACGCGATGGGGTGTAGATCGCGAGCAATATAGGGACAAGCACAAGCCGGCCCAGAGCTGCCCAGCATGCGTGCGACCATCGGCCTGCTGTCATGATCCTATGTCATCCAATGCGCGGTTGAGTGTCTATATCGAGCGTCTCGGGCGCACTTGCGTCCAGCGCCGACGCATGCCCAAAAGCGGCAGCCAGCGGTTCGAGGCGCGCTACCCGCGCTCTCTGCCTTTCCGTCAGGTCGGGATGGCGGTTGCGCACCTGTTTGACGAACGTCGCAGCGACCTGCAGCATTCCCTCCTCGCAGTTGGGGGAAAATGGCAGGCCCAGCTCACGGTAGATCCGCTTCATCTCGCCCACAGGGTCGGCGATCAGATCCTGCAGCCGCACTTCTGCGAAGTCGGCGGCCGGAATCTGAGCTCTATCCGCCAGATAGTGCATCTCTGTCGCGAGATATTCGTGAGCGATGATCTCCTCCTGCTCGTCCTCGGGCAGTGGCGGCTGCAGGGCGAATGCACGTTGCAATTCGCGCACCAGAAGGAGGTTGGACCGGAACACCGCTTCCGGCGAACGGGAGATGTGGACAAACTTGGCGCCCGGAAACAGGTCCCTGAGGTAGCGGACGCGCGCCGTATGGCTCGGTGACTTGAGCAGAAGTCGCCGCCCGCCCGCGACGAGAGCAAGCTTCTGCACGAAAGCGAACTGATGTGAGCGCCACCGGCCGAACTCGTCCGCCGAAAGCGCGTCGAGATCGTGAAATCGATTGAAGAAGGCCTGCCGGCGGGGAAGTATCGCGCGTCCCGCGAGGACGGATATCCCACCCATATTGTTCAACGCGAAGTCATCCTCCGCCGGCAAGCTGGCGCCCACCGGCACCACTGCGTGGAGGCGCGTCAACGGTAGCAAGGGTACGAAAAGGTAGCGCAGGACAGCCCAGCCGAGAACGAATGTCTGGGGTGCCAGGACCTGCGGCCAACTCGGCGATCTCAGGCTCGGATCGGCTGCCAGCAGGTTCTGCAAAAACGTCGTCCCGGATCGGAAGTAGCCGAGGGCGAACACAGGGGCGTTGTCCCGTGCCATCCGGGGAGGTCGCAGCCGCAGCCACACCCCAACGATCACGCGCTCCGGCAAGGAGGCGACCGTGCTGATCCCCGAAAGCAGGAGCAGGAGAACCAAGCGCGGCCAGTAAGCCGGAGGGATCTGGCCTTGCGCGCGCCACAGGGTCCTCAGTACTGCGTCGAGAGGCGCCACGCACATAAGGTGCGGATAAGGCAAATAGGGCGCCAGTCGACGGGCTACGAGCGAGATGTTTTCGTGCAGGGCCTTCATCAGGCAGTCCGAAACATCATGGTCTCGGTGGTCAATCCCGGCCCGAACGCCATGCCGCAGCCGAGCAAGCCTGACGGCTCCTTCAGCATTTCGGCCATCACGAACATCACGGTTGCCGATGACATGTTGCCATATAGCCGGAGCACTTCGCGCGACACTGCGAGCGCGGTCGGCTCCAGATTCAGCGCCCGCTCGACCGCATCGAGCACGGACCGTCCGCCGGGATGCACAGCCCACAAATCGATCTCCTTGGCGGGCCTGCCTCCGAGCACGGCCGGATGATCGTTGCGCAGTGTCTCGCGCACCGCGGCGGGAATCTGGCCAGACAGCACCATGTCAAAACCGTCGTCGCGGATGTGCCAGCTCATCAGCTCCTTGCGCTCCACTGCCACGATGGCATGGAAGCTTTCGAGGAGAATGCCGTGCGGTTCAGCCGTTACCAGCGCGGCCGCGCAACCGTCGCCCCATAGGCAGAACGAGATGAGCTTCTCAAGCTCGGTGGCTTCCCTGAAATGCAGCGTGCACAATTCGATGTTGACGATCAGCACTCGGGCTTTCGGGTTGGAGCGCACGATGTAGCGTGACAGCTTCATGGCATTGATGGCGGCATAGCATCCCATGAAGCCGACGATGGTGCGCTCGACCGACGTCGGCAGGCCGCATCGCTGCACCAACTCAAGGTCGATGCCAGGCGCCGAAAAGCCGGTACAGCTCGTCACGATCAAATGCGTGATCAGCGAGCGGTCGTCGTCGATCAGAAGCCTGTCGACGGCCTGTTGAGCAAGCTCCGGTGCAGCAGCTTCGTACATCTCCATACGGATTGCTGTGCTGGCGAACGAGCCCCTGAAAGAGGTACCGTCGCGGTCAATTGCCCCACCGCGCGGATCGTCGGCGGGTGCAAAGCAGGAATAACGATGTTCTATGCCGGCGAGACTGACCATTCGCTCAAACAGCGTAAGGCGCTGGGCATCGTTTTCAAGCAACGAAGCTCCATAGCGGAGGAAGAATTGATGCACGTCGTGTTCGGGGACACACGCAGCTATGCGGTTCAGATACGCTTGAGGGTACAAATTTGCTCCGAGAAAGCGCGCAGTCCGGCCTAGTGGGCCATCAAGAAATGGGGATAGCAAAGATACTCGCGTCGCTGCCACCAAGCAGGTTATGCACCCCCATGGAGATGTTGCGATACTTCTAGTGCCCTTGGTGGTTGCCCTCGGGAGGCCCAGCCGGGACGTATGACGTGTGGTCCTGAGCCAGTGCGGACCTGTCCGCCCGAGAGAAAACCAGTGGGCGGAAGTCCATCGCTCAACATCCCCCATTTGCTGTTGCGGGTTGTCTCATCGAAACATTCCAGAGAGCAAAAATAGTACTGGTGAGGTCGTTTCACCTCCCCCGTGCAGCTTAGACATTCCATTCGTTGTTCCTTCTCTTCCGTATCTGGAAGCATGCAGAATTTTAGCCATGGCTTGAATCATCCATTGGTATGGCTGCGTAAGCTAGTTGGCGAAACCGTGGAGTCGGTATGGGGCGGCGATGCTTGGCGAAGACGGCCAACACTGTTAGGGGCCGCTGGCGATCGGCTCGAGTCTTTGGCTTTGCATGGAAGCCAATCTAGCAAACCGAAAGGACAGGGCGAAACTCGAACCAGCGCGGCATTTGCGAAAGATATTTCTTTTCTTGAGCGCAACACTCGACGCTCGATCACCAGGATTTCAACGCATGGCGCCCAAGAAGTCGATGCGGCCCTACAAGTCCCCTGCCGAAGGTTGGGGCGTGCTGCGGGCGACCGGCCTGGCCCTTACCGAGCAGGGCATCGCAATGGGCGCTGTCCGGCTAGGGTGCTTTTTACCCCTGGGTTGCGGTTCGCTGCCTGGCTCCGCCGTTCCTGCCGGCACAGGCCCGCTCGACTCGGCGACCATCGACGCGCTGTCATGGCGCGAGCGTCTCGGTAAGTCGCGCTGGTTCGAACTCTTCGCCGTGATGGCACCGCCCTGTCTTTTCGCCGTGCTCGCGGGCTGGACCACGGACGCCGGTGCCGGATCGTTTTTGATTTGCCTCGCCATCTATTCGGATGCGTTGATCGCCTTGCTTTGGTTTGTAGAGAAAGACGATGCCCAGACTGAACCGCCCCTGTCTCATCCGCGCCCCTGGCGGACGGTCCGATGCGCGAAGAGCCAAGGGGATGATCGTCCCCAATTCCTACAGCCAGCGGATGCAGGCGAAGCCCATGGACGACGAAGCGCTCGGCATCGGGCGCTTCGTGGTGATCGAGGCCGAATCCTGGATCACCGTCGTCTTCAATTGTGAGCGCCTGGCCTGAAGGGTGAATTTTTCGGTAGGAGAGTGGGATGGCTAACCGGGCCTGGCACCTGACGGTGCCCAGCTTCTTATTATCTCTCGTTGCAAGTTCGGAAGCGTCGGCGTCCTACGTTGGGGACCGCTTCTTTCCCTCGACTCTGGCGACCGTCGTTCCCACCCCGGCCGATTTCGTCAATTTTCCCCAATTGACGCAGTTGCCTGACACCGCCTCGCGCGAAGTCGATTTTCCTTTCTCCTACAGCAAGCTCATCACCCCGGATTGGTCGGTCTCGTTCACCGCGAACTACCGCATGATCGACCAGGAGGGGAGCACACACGCGGGCTTCGACAATCTGGTGCTCGGCACACAGTACGAACTCTATTCCAGTGCCGAGGATGAATTCGTGCTCACGGCAGGCGGCACGCTAGAGGTGGGCGGCACCGGATCGTCCCACATCGGTGCCAAGTCGTTCTCCGTGCTGACGCCGACCGTCTACGTGGGCAAGGGATTCGGCGATCTGTCAGATTCTATGGCGTGGCTGCGACCGGTCAATGTCACCGCGACCCTCGGAGTCGCACTGCCAACCGAATCCACCACCGTGACCGGCACCACCTCGGTCGACAACCCAGACATCCTGCAATGGGGCTTTGCCCTGGAATACAGCCTGCTCACCAATTCGCATTCCGCAGGCAAGGGGAATGCTCATCGCTTCGCCGAGGGTTTGGTACCGCTGGTGGAATTTGCGATGCAGACGCCGCTGAACGGACCGTCGGCCGGGGAGACCACTGGCACGATCAATCCTGGCGTCATCTGGGTGGGCGAGTACGCCCAACTCGGGGTGGAGGCGATCATTCCGATCGATGAGAGCTCGGGCCGCGACATCGGCGTGCGTGCACAGCTCCACTTCTATCTGGGCAACATCTTTTCGAACGCGATTGGAAGGCCGATCTTCGACTGATCGCGCGCCGCGTTGTGTATGAACAGGACCAGGATCCTCAGCGGCCAGAGGCCAGGCCGCGATGCGAGGGCCTCGGACCAATCTGTGAGAGCCGACGACGAGGGGCGCCCTGGTCTTATGCTCCGCATCACTTCTTGTTGGTCGAATTATACTCCAAGACTACAAAGATAAAAAATTGCAGCCATGTTGATATGTTTCGTATACTGTCGCGAGACGTGTTTCAAAACCTATGTAAACGCCACCGGCATGAGCGACAATTCTGTCGCCAATTCGAGTTTCGCCGGCTGCGCAACAGAACAACAGGTGAAACACATGAGCTCTCTTCCAATCGCGGCTGCATTCGCGGCAGTCCTCCTGTCGACCGCTTGGGCCGCCGCAGCAGGTTCGCCTCCGGGACACGCGCAGGCGAAGTTCAATCATGTCGAACGAAAAACAAACAGCAACCACTCATCGTTGCCGACGCCCGTTCAAGAATCTCCAAGCAGATCAGCCAGGAAGCCCGTATCGCAGCTCGATAGGGACGGGGACAAGTATCCCTCGACCGATTCCGGCCTCTTTTCGGGCATGAACGGGTTCTGATGCGAAGGCGTCGCGCGACGCGGTGATTGCGGCTGAGGCTGCTTTGACCGCGCCGTCGACTTGAGTTGGCCTCACCTGTGACAGAGCTTGGCGAACTGCCGACAGCGCTGTCCATTCTTTCCTGTCCAGGACGTCGCGATCAGGCGGTCGAGCGCCAGTGGCGACGTCGGACACTTGTCTCCGAAATCGCGCGACATATCGCGCCGCAAGCAAGTCGCATCGCCGACGGTGCCGACGCCGTCAACGCTTCGGTGGTCGACCGTGAATCGGTTCTGCTCGGGAGACACGAGGAAAAATGGGCCGATGACAGCATGTCATCGGCCCAAGAACTCGAGCGGTGAGAAACGCTCCCGGGGGGAAGAGCGCCTTCACAATCGATCAGCGGGCGAGGGAGGGGAGAGGCCCGCAGGGTCAATCTGGCACGAGTTGGAGCGCTGCCACTATGGTGGATGGAAATGGGATCGAAACCACCGATCGCAGCGCCGACCTCAACCTAGTGCTTTTTGCCGCAGGCGCTTCGTCGTTCTTGCCGGCTTTGCATCCGGCTTGCGGATTTCGCGCGGAACGTCGAAAAGCCCAGGCCATGCAGAGCCCTCGTTCAGGGTCATCAGGACGCGACGTCCAGTAGCGCCAAATCGACCAACCACCTGGGATCGGCCGCAATTGAAGAACCGGCCAATTGGTCCGCGCGGCACAAGCACCATTACTATCGATCGCGACGTCCAACCACAAACCAAAGTATGAGTGGTTCAAACCAATACTCTATGACCGCCGACGGATGTAGGATGGGATAAATCATCGCCTGCGCTTTACGCTGACATCAGATGGGATAACCCGAAGGATGTGCGCCAAGCCATGTTGATGAATCCTGCCTCCAGTGACATCGATACACTCTCGGTTGCTGCCTTCGCGGCCAATGCTCGGCGATCGGAGCAACTGGGACCATTCCTGTCGGCGGATTGGCGTGCTCCGTTCAAAGGCGGAAAGGCACAGCGTACCAACTCCGTGGCGCATGCGCAGTTCCGGCGCTGGAGCGCCGATCGGGCCGATTACCGTGTCGAGATATCTTCCGCCGACGCCGTGAGTAGTCGCACGGCGATTTCGGATGGGATAGTTGCCGAGGTGGTCCAAGCCGCCGGCCATGACAAAGTCGAATTCCGGTTTCGCGCGCCCATGCACTTGCTGGTGGTCTACGAGCAGGGCTCGCGGCGAGACGGTGATACCTTCGTCGAAGGTTTGCCCCGCTCGAAACTGCGGGATTTTGGTCGCCGGCTTACCTTGGTGCCCGCCGGTTGCGAATATGTTGAATGGCATGCGCCGCGGACGTTTGCGCGTCTCATATTCGTCTATCTTGATCCTGCCAAGCTGCAAGTTCCGTTCAACGCTGGCATGTCGGATGTGACGTTCGCGGCGAAGCTCTTCTTTGAGGACGCAACGCTTTTGGGCACGGCCCTCAAACTGATGAGGTCGCTCGAAAGTCCAACCCCAGAGAGCCGGTGCTACCTGGAAGCACTGGGCATCGTCCTGGCGCATGAGTTGATCCGTTTCCACGAGGGGACGCCGAGAGCCGAACCTCAGCTTCGAGGCGGGCTTGCAGCTTGGCAGCAGCGGATAGTCACGGCGCATATCGAGGCGCATCTGGGCGAACCGGTACCGCTCGCCACTCTCGCGCAGCTTGCCAGGCTGAGCCCATGCTATTTTTGCCGCGCCTTCAAGCTGTCTTTTGGGATGCCTCCGCATCGATACCTTACCAGCCGTCGAATCGAGCATGCCAAAGGTCTCCTTGCGACGCGCGCTCATTCGGTGACGGACATCGGATTGACTGTCGGATATAGCGAAACCAGTTCATTCACGGCCGCTTTTCGCAAGGCGACCGGCCTGACGCCAAGTGCTTACCAGCGGGGCCTCGGATAGCCCCTGCCCGGTCTAAATTGGATTTCACGGCTCGTGGAACTTGTCGCCTGTGAAGCCCGCGTTTTCCAACGAGACTTCGTGCCGGCAGTCACCTGCCCCCCTTGATCGGAGTCTAGTTCTGGCACAATTGACGGGCGCCTTTCTGCCCCCGTCCGCTATTTCCGCTTCGTTGCTATCCCAACGGGTGGCGGCTGCTCGGCGGATCCGCGCTCCCGTCCCGGCGTCTTGGCCTTGGCATGTTTCATGTCAGCCGCTGCCATATGGCAGAGCGATAAAGGTCTGCTGTTCACCACGCTTGATTAGCAGCAGAACCGACTTCTTGCTGGATTTTGTCGCCGTGCCGATAGCTTGGCTCGTCTCCTTGGCAGTCTGTACCGGCACGCGATTGACCGAGACGATGATGTCGCCCAATTCAATGCCGGAGGTGGCTGCCGGCTGGTCCGGATCGATACCCTCGACCACGGCGCCTCGCACCTGCGAAGGCACATTCAGGGCCTGGCGGACCGTTTGATCGAGGTCGCCAAGCGCCAGGCCGAGCGTTGGAAAGCTGGAATGCAACGGCTGGGACGAATTGATTGCGGCCACCTGTTTGACACTGTCGTCATTGCCGCCGACGACCACCGACAACGCGACGGTCTTCCCGTTGCGCCAAACTGACACCGCCTCCCTTTTCCCAGGCAAGAGATCCGCCACGGCTCGAGACAGGGTCTTGGGCTCTTTGATGGTTTGACCGGCAAACCCGGTGATGACGTCGCCGGTCTCGATCCCCGCATGAGCGGCGGGCGACCCATCGCCGACATGAGCGACCAAAGCACCTTGAGGCGTTGGCAGACCGAGGGCGTTGGCGAGGTCCATTGTCACCGGCTGTATCTCGATGCCGAGCAGCCCATGTTCGATCGAACCGTTGTTCAAAAGTTTGGTGACGATCTGCTTGGCCTCATTGGACGGAATCGCAAATCCGACGCCGACGCTGCCGCCATTGGGTGAGTAGATCGCGGTGTTGATACCCACGACAGCGCCGCTGGTGTCGACAAGAGGCCCGCCCGAATTGCCATGGTTGATCGGCGCGTCGATCTGAAGGAAATCGTCGTAGGGACCACTGTTGAGGTCGCGCCCGCGGGCGGAAACGATTCCGGCAGTGACTGTCGTTCCGATCCCGAACGGATTGCCTATCGCCAGAATCGGATCGCCTGCCCTGAGTGTGTCGGAATTACCCCAGGCAACAGTGGGTAGTGGCTTCCCGGACTTTACCTTCAGCACTGCAAGGTCCGACTTTGCGTCGTGACCGACAAGGGTCGCCGGCAGCTCAGTTCCATTGTCAAGCGTCACCATGATATCCGAAGCTCCATCGATGACATGGTTGTTGGTAACGATGACGCCGTCTGAGCTGATGATAAAGCCGGAACCAAGGGCCTCTGCCAGTTGCGTCGCTCCTTGCGGTGGTGTCTTGGGTGCCGGGATTCCCCGATTGCCGAAGAATTGCGGCAACCGTTCATCAGACGACAGACCGCTGTCTGAGGGCTGAGTTTGATCACCGGGCACCGATGAAGTTTTCATGATCGACATGATCGTCACCACCGCCGGCTTGTCGGCCGCCACGATCGGAGCATAGGAGGTGGCCGAACCGCCAATGGCGGAGGCAACCGGAGACGAGCCCGCTTGCGTATCGGCCAAACTCGCGTTCAGAGCGACCCCAGCGGCGAGCGGCGCTACGAAGGCGGCGGAGAAAAGCAGCACGGTGCGGTGCCTGAGGAGAAAGTTGAAAGTTGACATGGTCGCGATCCGTGCGAGGCCTTGATCCTGGCGCCGTGGCGTGTTCCTCGTGCGGAACCGTCTATCCGGCGTGTGGCCGATCGGATGCGCTAACCTCGCTGATGGAACTTCCGATCGCGCCGATTTACTTGAGCTGGTGCCGGTTGCTCCCGGGTTGTGTTTTGTTTGCAAGACTGGCCGTCACTTGCGGGACGACGCAGGTTCTTTCGAGAATGATCGACGATTTCGATTTTGGAAGTGTCTCCTTCCTGGAGCCCGCATTGGGCTTCAGTCAACTTTGGCCACTTCAGCCGCCTGATCTGGAATCAAGAGCACCCGATAGGTCGTGCCCTCGCACTTGAGCAGGTAGGCGGTCTGATTTGGGACGGTCTCGGTTTCAATGCGATCCGCAGAACTCGGATTTTTGCAAGGGAAGCCTTGGCTTCGGACTTGGTCGGCAACGACGGTAGCCACGGTGTCCTGGTCTTTGGTTGTGGCGGTCGCTACGGTACCGGCGAGACAGATCGACATGAAAACGCCGGCGCCAATGGATGAAATCCGTCGTAGCGCTCGATTACAGTCCATTTGTAGTCTCCTCGTCATATTTCGCTGGAAACCGCTGCCGCGGAAAATCGGTGGCTTCGACCTTGGAAGCCGTCCGTCGCAGACGGTCACATCGTGATCGACTCCAACAGATTCGCTGCCGCCAGCGGCCTATCCCCCAAGCCGACGGATACGACGTTCATCTGCCCGACATTCATCTGCTTGCCACTCTCGGGCCGTCTTCAATTGGACCGCCTTCCTTCATGTTCGACAGCAGTCTACCAGCTGGTTTGTGGAAGGGCTTTGTCTGCTTTGCGGCTACTGGCGTTTCCTTGCGGTTATCACCCCTGGGGTCGCAGAGTGGCCCCATCGGTGGATGCTGCGTGTCCAATCCGGGTCTGTCGGACCGGCAGCGGCGGGCGACCGGCTGTCTATCACATCTTTCCATTATGCCTGGGCGGCAATCAGTTCTGATATAGTGTGGTAGAAGTTCGACATCTCGGGGGACCGATTGTGTTGTCTTCTTGCGGGGCGGGGCCCTGATGCCGCTTGGCGCGGCAGCAGGAGCGCGTCGGGAGGTGTTTAAAAATGAAAGCAATGCCGCTGCTGCGGAAGTATGGCTCGACAATAGCCATCTCCGGCGCCGGCTTGTTGGTGTTCTGGCTGTCTAGCGAACTGGCAGCGAGCGCCGGGCCGAATGTTTATGTGCGTTTGGCCCTCCTCGCCGGAACTGCGATCCTGACCGGGTTTTTCATTCAAAGGCCGCAAAGGCAGTGTGCGTCGGACCGCGCAGGATATGATGCGCGTGAGTTCTTGGAGAGCATTCCCGGACTGGCATGGATCGTCGACACGGAAGGCCGGTTGACCAACGTGAACACGAGCCTTCGGGAATATCTCGCCACCGTCGACACCAGCAATCTCCATTGCCGGCAGGTTATTCATCCCGAGGACTTCGACCGAACTGAAGGCCTCATGTCGCAATGCCTGGAGAATGGTCAGGAATTTCATGGCGCGTACCGGCTTCGCCGCCACGATGGCACCTATCGCTGGTTCCGTGTCGCGGCTTGCCCCAGGCACGATCGGAACGGCAAGTTCATCGGGTGGTATGGAATCCTGCTCGATATCGATGACCAGAAGGTCGCGGAGGAAGCCCTGCGCGCGAGCGAGCACAGTGTCCGGTCAATACTCGACAACATCCCGGGGCTGATCGCAACCGCTGACTCCGAAGGCAATCAAGACTACGCCAACAAGACGCAAAGGGACTATTTTGGACTGGATCTCTTCGAGCTGAGTGGGCTGGGCTTTCTCAGCATCGTTCATCCTGACGAGCGCGACAGCGTTGCGGCAGCGTGGATTCGTTGCATTCAAACCGGCGAGCCAATGGACCGCGCGTACCGCATGCGGCGACACGATGGCGTATACCGCTGGTTCCATGCGCGCGTCGAACCAATCTTCGACGAGGATGGCAAAGTCGTACGCTGGTACGGACTGTTCACCGACATCGATGACTTCAAGAGAGTGGAACAGGCTTTGGAGGCCAAGGAGTTTCAGCTCCAGCGGTTGATCGACGCCCTTCCGACACTGGTCTGGTCCGCCCGCCCAGACGGGTCCACGGAATTCCTGAACCGGAGATGGCTCGAATACACGGGGCTGTCCCAGGAGCAGGCAACCGACTGGGGTTGGACTGTCGCCATACATTCGGACGATCGGGACCGGCTTGTCGAATACTGGCGGTCTCTCCTGGCAGCTGGTGCGCCGGGCGAGATCGAGGCACGGCTGCGCCGCTTCGACGGCCAGTACCGCTGGTTCCTTTTCCAGGGCGAACCAGTGCGCGATGCCTCCGGCACCGTGATCCATTGGTTCGGGAGCAACACCGACATCGACGATCGCAAGCGGGCGGAGGAGGGATTGCGAGCCAGACAGTATGAACTCCAGCAGCTTGTCGACACCATACCGACACTCGTCTGGTCCGTCACTCCTGAAGGTGAACCAGCCTACATCAACAAGCAGTTGGAGACCTACTATGGCCGCAAGATCGACCACAGTGAGCCCAAGGAAGGTTCGAAGCTGGACGGGGCACTTGGACGCCTTATGCATCCCGATGACCTGGAGGCTGTGAAGAGAAGCCTGATGCACTCATTGAAGACCGGGGAGCCTTTCGCCATGCGGTACCGCAACCGCCGGGGCGATGGCATCTATCGCTGGGTTGATAATCGCGCCATGCCGCTACGGGACGACGATGGCCGCATCGTGAAATGGTATGGCGTCATCATCGACATCGATGACGAGATGAGAGCACATGACGTCGTTCGTGCGACGCAAGACAAGCTTTCGCGCGCTTCGCAGCTTGCGAGCCTCGCCGAGCTGTCGGCCTCGATCGCGCATGAGGTCAATCAGCCCTTGGCGGCTGTCATCACCAACAGTCATGCCTGCCAGCGCTGGCTGTCGGCGGATCCTCCAAACCTGCAGCGGGCACGCATTACCGCTGAGCGAATGGTTCGCGATTCCATGGCAGCGGCCGAGGTCGTCAGCCGAATACGAGCACTCTTCAAACAGACCGCTTCGTCCAGAACTTCAATCAATCTCAACGAGGTGATCAGCGAGGTGCGTCAGCTGATGTTCGATGAAATAATCTCGCAGGGCATCTTCGTTGAGACGGATCTCGATGCGGCCCTGCCGCCGGTGCTCGCGGACCGCGTACAGATGCAGCAGGTGCTGGTCAATCTGGTCCGCAACGGGATCGACGCAATGAAATCGACAATCGACGTGTCGAAATCGCTGAAGTTTGGATCACGTCGCTGTGGAGAGAATGCGATCCTGGTCGACGTCAGTGACAACGGCGACGGAATTGCCGAACCAGAACGAATTTTCGAACCGTTCTTCACGACGAAGGCGGGGGGAATGGGCATGGGCCTGGCAATCTGCCGCTCGATACTGGAATCACACGACGGCCGGCTTTGGGCAGAGAACATCGAGCCAAGGGGAACGGTGTTCTCGTTTACGCTGCCGATCCAATCGGGCGACGCGGCATGACCCAGGACGACTGCCTAGTTTTCATCGTTGATGACGACCAGCGCATATGCGAGGCACTGTGCGAGCTTCTGGCGGCAAGAGGCCTGGCTTCCGTCGCCTTCAACTCGATTGTCGACTATCTAGCTTTCCCCCGGCGGGACCTGCCCGGTTGCCTGATCCTCGATGTCGAACTCCCTGATATCAACGGGTTGGAATTCCAGAAACAGACCGACCACGAGCAACATCCGCCTATCATCTTCATTACCGGACACGGCGACATTCCATCTTCTGTACGCGCCATCCAGCGCGGCGCCGTGGATTTCCTCACCAAACCGTTCAGCGAGACCGAGTTGATGAAATCCATCCACACGGCGATCGATCGGGATTGCGGCGCCCGCCTGGAGCGGGCCGAGCTTGTGACGCTAAGGCACCGCCTTTCCTCCCTGACCTCTCGCGAACGCCAGGTTCTGCCGCTGGTCATCAGCGGTCTGCTCAACAAGCAGGCGGCTGCGGAACTTGGGATCAGTGAGGTGACGCTGCAAATCCACCGCAGCAAGATCATGCACAAGATGCAGGCTGCATCGCTGGCCGATCTTGTGAGGATCGCCGAAAGACTGCAGGTACCAGTAACCCATTCTCGGCGCGCGGGAACATCTTCGAAATGAAAGCAGCACGGAAATCAACGATCGCGGTTGTCGATGACGACGTTCGGGTCCTCGAGTCGATCGAGGATCTTCTGGAGTCGGCGGGGCACTCGGTTTGTTTGTTCTCATCCCCTCAGTCTCTCCTCGAACGCGACGTGTTGCGTAAGATAGATTGCCTGATTGCCGATATCGGCATGCCAGTTGTCGACGGCTTCGAGCTTCGCCGGCGAGCGCGAAAAGTGCGTCCCGACTTGCCCGTCATTTTCATTACGGCGCGCCATGAAGCCGCAGACCAAAAGCGCGCGGCGGCTGAAAGTTATCATGGTTTCTTTCGAAAGCCCTTCGATGCTTCAGCACTGCTAGCGGCGGTCGCCCTGGCCGTTTTGGCCTCCACCCGAGGGGAGTAGTGATGACAAGTGATCTGATGACCCGAAAATATGAAGGCCTGCTGCTCCGGCCGACGCAGTCATACGCTCGTTCGGTGGCTGCCCCCATTTATGCCCGGGCTAGCCAAAATGCGTTCGTCTTCATCGTCGAAGACGATGTTTCGATGCGCGAAGGGCTGGTCGATTTGCTGGACTCCGTCGGTTTGCAGAGCGAGGCATTCTCGTCTCCGACCGAGCTGTTGAACATGGAATTGCCCGACCTTGCGAGTTGCTTCGTGCTGGACATTCGTATGCCCGGCATCAGCGGTCTCGACTTTCAGGCCCGCCTTGTCGCAGCCGGCGTCCGTATTCCAATCATATTTATGACCGGCCACGCCGACGTTCCGATGGCGGTGAGAGCCATGAAAGCAGGTGCAGTCGACTTTTTGACGAAGCCGTTTCGCGAACAGGAAATGCTGGACGCCGTCACAAGAGCGATCGAGCTGGACGGCATGCGCCTCGAAAGCAATCGGCAGGCGATCGAGACTTTCACCCGATTTCAGACGCTAAGCGAGCGCGAACGCGAGGTGATGGATCTCGTGACGGCCGGATTGATGAACAAGCAGGTTGCCGGAAGGATTGGCGTGGTAGAATCCACGGTTAAGATTTATCGTGCTCAAGTCATGAGAAGGATGGGCGCGCAATCACTGGCAGATCTGGTCAGGATGGCTGAGCTGCTGCGCTTGGCACCTGCTCCCATAACCAGCCTCAGGGCTATTCTGGATAGACCTAAGTAGTAGTCCAATCCGCCGATCGGATACGGTTCTGTACCAAACCAGAATGGAGGCTCGGACACGCTTCCTTTATCCTTGCGCTTCTCTCCGCGGCAGTGCGTGGAACGTCATTCTGCCCGATCGCTGTCGAGGGGTTTTAAGCGGGGGCATCGATGTCGGAGTTGCAGGACATTCTCCGTGGCACAACGCCCTGCCCTTCGTGGAACGGCGTTGCATGAAGCGCTACGGCGAGTTTGAGCGGACGGTTTACTGCCATGGAGCCTTCTGAAGCTACGATCAGAAAGCGGACCTGCCAGGGCCAAGATTGGTCCAATACAGATTTGGGAGCAAAATCCCTTACCACCGACTGCGCCTTTCAGCCTTGACGGGCCTTGGTCCCAGACCTCATCAACAAGGACTAGCGCAATGCATTCCATCTACTGCCACCGAGAGAATTGTCGTTCTTCGCGTCGCGCAGCGCAGCACCAGGATGCGTTGGCGGCTCTGGTTCTCTACTTCCTTCGGACGCCGCTCAACATGACCCCGGAGGGCCGGTCTTGACGAGTTAAAGGTCGTAAAAAGATGCAAAGAAGGCCACCCGGATCTTCGAGCATGGGGCCGCCAGGGGTCAGATCGACTGTCACAAATGGCGGCGAACTGTCTTTCGGCTCCTGTCGCTTGATCGGGGCAGAGCGGGTGCTCATCAGGGATAGCAAACCTGTCGCCATAGGCGGCCGCGCTCTCGACGTTCTGATTGCGTTGACCGGCCGGCCGGGTGAGGTCGTGAGCGGGCGAGAACTGATCGATCTGGTTTGGCCGGGCGTCTTCGTCGAGGAAGCCAATCTTCGCGTGCACATCGCTGCCCTTCGCAAAGCGCTGGGGGACGGCAAGGATGGCGTCCGATACATCGTCAATGTTCCCGGCCGGGGCTACACCTTCGTTGCACCGGTCCGGCGCTCCGGCGCGGGCGGCACTGCCCCGATTGCCGCTCCTGCAAGCCCCACGCGATCCCCGAATTTCCCGACACCATTGCAGCTGCTGGTCGGCCGCACCGAGACCGTCGCCACACTGTCCTCGCTGCTCTTGTCGCGGCGCTTCGTCAGTGTGGTCGGACCAGGTGGAATAGGCAAGACGAGCGTCGCCGTGGCGGTCGCCAATGCGCTGCGCCAGGAATTCGGCGACGATGCGGTTTGCTTTGTCGACCTCGGTTCGCTCTCCAACCCGGCAGACGTTCCCAGTGCCGTCGCCTCGGCACTCGGCTGCTTTGTCCAGGGTCCGGATTACGAGCCGTACATACGCGCCTTCCTGGCCGACAAGCGGATTCTCGTCGTTCTCGACAATTGCGAGCATGTGATCGAGACGGCCGCACCGCTCTGCGGACGCCTCCTTCACGCAGCGCCGTCGGTGCACTTGTTGGCGACCAGTCGTGAGGCGTTGCGTGTTGAGGGCGAGTATGTGCATTTGCTGATGCCTCTCGACAGTCCGCCTGACGAAACGCCATCTGCCGTTCAAGCGCTGGCTTCGCCCGCCGTGCAGCTCTTCATGGAACGGGCGGCATCGAGCGGGCACCATGCCCAGCTCAGCGACACCGAAGCTCCAATTGTCGCGAAGATCTGCCGCCGGCTCGACGGGATCGCTTTGGCGATAGAGCTTGTCGCCAGCCGTGTGGGTGCCCATGGTATTCAAGGAACCGCCGATCTCCTGGACAGCGGCGCCGGGCTGTTCCTGCCGGGCTGGCGCAGCGCATTGCCTCGGCATCAAACGTTGCAGGCCATGCTCGACTGGAGTTTCAGGCTCCTGTCGGCGGACGAGCAGAGAATTCTCTGCAGGTTGTCCGTGTTCGTTGGCCAATTCACGCTGGCGGCGGCGCATGCGGTCGCCGGAGACGCCGATGGTGAGACGCAGACAGTCGCCAACGCGATCGCCAGCCTGGTCGACAAATCCCTCATGGGGGTCTTGTCGACGAGCGGACCTGCTTATTACCGGCTATTGGATACGACACGCGCTTATGCTGCTGCCAAGCTCACCGAAGACGGGCAAGCAGAAGCCGCCGAACGACGTCACGCAGGCTACTTCACTGGCCTTCTCAAGCAGGGCATGGCCAAAGGGTCGGCTTTTGATGGCCACAACGTTGCCGTCCACGCTCCCCACATCGGTAACGTTCGCAAAGCGCTCGCTTGGAGCTTTTCCAGCTCGGGCGACCGCTCCATCGCCATTGAGCTGGCTGCCCATGCGGCTCCGCTATTCCTGGGGCTTTCACTGCTGGATGAGTGTCAGCAATGGTGCCGGCGAGCCCTGGGCGCGTTGCAGGAGGAGGATCAGGGGACGCGATGGGAATTGGAACTCCAGGGAGCCCTGGCGATGTCATCCATGTACACCCACGGCAACAGCCTGGAAGTCAGGGCCGGGATCGAGCGCGGCCTGGAACTCTCCGAGATTTTGCAGGATGGAAGGCATCAACTCCAGCTGCTTTCTGGACTCTACATTTTTCTCACCCGCCAGGGCGACTTCAGCGGCGCGTTGGCGGCCGCCAAACGGAACGCCGCCGTTGCCAAGGCCAGCGGAGGCGCGATCGAAAACGCAATGACGGAATGGATGTTGGGTGGATCATATCACTTGACCGGCAATCAGGCGGCTGCGTTGCGCCACTGCAAACAAGGCTCGAAGCTGGCGTCGGATTTCAGGTTGGGGAGGGTGAGCTTCTTTGGCCACGACCACCATGTATCGGGGCTCGCAACGCTCGCCAGGTCCTTGTGGCTGTGCGGCTTCGCGGATCAGGGTTGCAAAGTCGCACGTCAGGGAATCAACAGGGCGCAGAGCTACGATCACCCAGTCTCATATTGCATTGCTCTCATCTATCTCGTCCCTGTTCTCCACTGGAGTGGCGACTCTAGAGCAGCGCAGGAGCATACCGAAATCGTAATCGAGCAGGCTATCAAATACTCCCTTGCTCCCTATCGTGCCGTCGGCCTCGCGCTGAAAGGTGAACTCATGGTCGCGAACGGCGAAGCGTCGTCCGGCGTCGAGACCTTGCGGGCGGGCCTGAAGGCGATGGATGACGATCAGTACCGCATCGTGACGCTGCCGACGCGGCGTGCCTTGGCCGAAGGGCTGGCCCTTTCCGGACGGCCGGACGAAGCTTTGGCCACGATAGGCGAGGCTGTGGCACGTGCTGAGCAAGTCGGCGAGATATTGTGGTTACCCGACTTGCTGCGGGCCCAAGGCGAAATCCTGCTGACGCAGCCGCGACCCGACCTTCCGGCGGCTGAGCGTGCACTGCTTCGCTCGATCGATTGCGCCCACAAGCAATCGGCCTTGAGCTGGCAGCTGAGAGCTGCAATCCCGCTGGCGCGCATGTGGGGGAAGCACGGCCGGGGCAAGGACGCCGGCTCCATGCTCGAAGACATCTACCGGCGATTTACAGAGGGATTTGGAACGCGAGACCTCGTTGCCGCGCGCCGACTTATCGAAGAGCTGAGCTCGACCAGCTGAGCTCGGCAAACCAGTCGCGGTTCGCCTTCAATCCCATGGCCCTTTCACGTCTACCGCCAGGCGTCTGGAGCGATCCTCCACGCATGTGCTTATTCACGGTCTGTCTTGGGCGCGAATATTTACAGCTATTTGCAACGCTAAACTCGCATCGCAGCTCATAGGGCGGATAATCCCTGACATGAAATTCCAGGCAATCGCCACGCTGGAGGGGTCATGATGTGGACATTCGCATAGCTTCATCACACCGAACGCTCCGGAGGATTTCCTCCCCGGCAGAGGAATAGTCTCATCGCCCCTATCGCAAGATCAGGCTGATTGATTTTTCTCCAGCCTTCGGTACCGCCCACGACCAAATCGCCCCTCTTGCCGTAGGAGCCCGTACCTCATGCATGGCACCCAATCGACAACAATAAGCAAGCGCGCGGTGTGCATCGCGCATGAAGTGAACCAACCGCTTACCGCCATTCTGACAAACGCGGAAACCGCCTTGCGGTGGCTGACGAGAGACCCGGCGAATCTCGATGAGGCGAAACAGGCCATCGAGCGGATCATCGGCAACACCCTTCGCGCCGCCGATGTCGTCAGAGGAGTTCGGGATCTGGTCCGAAAATCCACGCCCATAGCGGCAAACCTCGACATCAACGGCTTGATCAAGGACCTGCTCAATCTCGTCAGCCTCGATCTGCGCCTTCACCACATCGCTGTCGAGGTCGAACTCGCTGAGAGCCTGGAGCCGATCAGGGGCGATCACAGTCAATTGGAACGGGTCGTCGCCAACCTTGTCGCGAACGGCATCGAGGCGATGAGCACCGTGCAGGATCGGCAACGAAAGTTGCGGATCAGCACCCGGCCCGACAAAAATGGGGATGTGCTGGTTGCAGTCGAGGACACGGGCACGGGGCTCGATCCAGCGCTTGTCGACCGCATCTTCGATCCCCTGTTCACGACCAAATGCGAGGGCATGGGTTTGGGACTGTGGATATGCCGCTCTATCGTCACGGCTCACGGCGGCCGGCTGTGGGCCGCGCCCAATCTTCCGCACGGCAGCATTTTCCGGTTCGTCGTCCCAAGCACGGTTGGGCCAAGCACAATTGGGTCAAAAACAGTTGCGCCAAGTCGATGCCGGCAGACGATGCGAAGGAACCGCCAGGTCGAAAGGCTTGTTGGCGGCGCCGCATGTTCATGATCTCGTTCGGCGGCGCGAGAAGTCGAACATGCCTGACTTGAGGAAGACGGCTGGTCTCTGCGCCTGAGGCATGCGCGTAGACTTCATGCTGCAGACCCCGCCGTTCGTGAGAGACGGCGGGGCTGCGGCGAGACGGTAGGGCCTTCTCATTCACCCATGAACTGCTGGAGGACGTTCCTGCCCGCAGTCGGGTGGGCCTTGAACGAGTTGATGCCGTCAAACCATCCATTCTGCGAGAAGTCGCCGTATTCGCTGCTGCCACGCTCACCGTTACGGCCGTGATCGCCGTCGTGGCCGCCGTGCGACGAGGCGGCAAAGGCCCCCGTGAGCGGGATGGCAACGATCATTGCGGCAAGCGCCGCCTTCAGGGGGATAGAACGCATGATTAACTCTCCTTTTCGTTGAGGAAGGCGGCCTTTTGTCTACCGCGCATTCCGGCTACAGGCACTCGGGAACCTTCGAGTTACGATGTTCGTCTCGCCTCTTCTGTTCTCGTCCTGCGTTACTTATCTAGCAAGCGTCGGAAGTAACATATAGTATATCAAGGTATCATACATGTATAAGATAGTATGGAGTGTTGGTGTTCGATCCGTGTAGGGCGCCAGGGAGATGATCTCGATCTTCACGCCGAGCGCCTTTGAACTGAGCCAGGGTGAATGTGAACGGAACCAGAGCAATTCCAGGAAAAGTGTGAAACGGTTTTCCCGGGAAAAGTGCATAGCGCTTTCCCTTGGGAATTGTGTCAAAACAAGGAGATAGAGCGGCTCGCCGTTTCCGTGAAACGGTGAACTGCCCTAGGGTGTTCCGACGGTTGCAGGACTGATCTGCACCTTGCTGCCCTCGGCAAGTTCGACCGGCGGATTCAGGATCACCAGGTCACCCTGTTTGACGCCGTCACGGACCTCGACCTCTTCTCCGAGATCGCGCGCCACCGATATCTTTCGAATATGCGCGATGCCGTCCTCGACCACGGCAACCTGCAATCCACCGGCGTTGAAGATGATCGCATCTGCCGACACGGAGAAGCTGGGTGTCTTGCGCGGGATCTGGAGTTTAACCGTGCAGTAGGTGCCGGGCGTGAGGACACCGTCAGGGTTAGGAATGTCGATTTCGGTCAGCAAGGTCCGCGTGCCCGGTGCCAGCGCATCGGCAATCCGCGTCACCGTGCCCGGGAAGGTACTGTCGGGGATTTCGGGGACCTGGAGCACAGCCTTGACCCCTGGGGTCAGTCCAAAGGCCTGGTCCTGGGGGACGTAGACCTGGGCACGGATCACATCCCCCTGCATGATGGCAAACAGGAAAGTGCTGTTGGTCGTGTCGGCCTGCACCAGGCTGCCGATATCGACGTTGCGTTGAGTGATGACGCCGTCGAACGGGGCGACGACCTGCTGGTAGGCCTGTTGCTGGTCAAGCACGCGCAGCTGGTCCTGCTGTGCATTCACATTGGCCTGCGCAACGCCGACAGCCGCCTCCTGTGCCTTGAGGCTTTGGACGTCGATCGTACCCTGCTGCTTGGTGATCCAGCCCTGGTCCACCAGAGGTTTGTCCCTTTGCCACGTCACCTTGGCGAGATCGAGATTGGCTTGTGCCAGTTGCAGCGCCGCCTTGAGCTGTCCCAAGGTTGCCTGGGCCTGCAAAATCTGGTCATCGAGTTCCGGCACGGCAATCTTGGCCAGCAACTGCCCTTTCTTGACCTTGTCTCCGATATCGACCTCACGCGTCTCGATATAGCCGCTGGCTCGTGCGAAGATGTCGGCGACGTCGTAGGCAGTTGTGGTGGCGGGCAGACTGACTTGCATGATGTCGTCGCTTGTCCTTACCGCCGCAACACGCACCTGCGGGATGAAGTCACGCGCCTGTTCGGCGGCCGCCGCGAGTTCGCGGTTGCGCGAATAGTATCCTTGGACGCCGTAGGCCAGTCCCGTCATCAGCAGGGTCAGCGCACCCAATGCAGGCAGCCAGCCTCTGCCTCGGCGCGGCGGCCGATCCGTTGCGCCATCCGTAACCGTATCGTTTGGCTGATCCAGATGGTCCGTGGGCTTCATGCGATTTCCTCGTCGAAGACGCCGTTAGCCGTCTTGCCGTCCTGTCCGCTGCGCAGCATCGCGAACAGGTACGGCACGACGAGGAGCGTCGTGGGCGTTGCAAACAAAAGTCCCCCGATAACCGCGCGCGCCAGCGCGGCATTCTGCTCTTCGCCCGCTCCGCCGATCGCCATGGGGACCATGCCGACGATCATTGCGGCCGCGGTCATGAGCACGGGCCTGATCCGGGTATGACCAGCTTCGATCGCCGCCTCGAACGCGGACTTGCCCGCCAACTGCTGGTCTCGGGCGAAGGTCACGAGCAGGATGGAATTGGCCGAAGCGACCCCGACCGACATGATCGCCCCCATCAGTGAAGGCACGTTGAGCGTCGTGCCCGTGATGAACAGCATCGTCACGATGCCGCACAAGGTCGCCGGCAAGGCTAGGATGACGACGAAGGGGTCGCCGAAGTTCTGATAGTTCACGACCATCAGCAAGTAGACGAACACGGCGGCGAACAGGATGCCGATACCGAGGTCCCAGAAGGCATCGTTCATGCTCTGGATCTGGCCTATGACCTGAATGTTGTTTCCGGGCGAAAGCTGCTTCTGCAGGTCGGCAACGACCGCGCTGATCTGGCCGGAGATACTTCCCAGATCGCGACCCTGGACGCTTGCATAAACTTCGTAGACCGGCTGGACGTTCGCCTGGTTGGCGTTGGTCGGGAGACTGCCGCGCTTGAACGTAGCGACGTTGCTGAGCTGCCCAGGAACCTGTGCACCGGCGGTGTTGATAGTTGAGGAAACGGGCGTGTTGCCGAGATCGTTCAGTGACGCGATCTTGTTCTCCGGCGTCTGAACTGCGAGATAGTAGGGAATGCCCGTGGTCGGGTCGGTCCAGAAGTTCGGCGACACCTGCTCGGAGGAACTCAGGCTCACATTGATGTTGTTGGCGATCATGCTGGCATTGAGCCCGAGCTGCGCCGCCCGCGTGCGATCGATATCGGCATAGAACGCCGGCGCGTCGACTTCCTGCTGCAGGTGTGCGTCGACGACACCGGGAATGGCTGCGATGCGGCGCCGCAGTTCCATCGCGACCCGCAGATTGGTAGCGCGGTCATAGCCAACCGTACGGACATCGATCTGCGCCGGCAGTCCGAAATTGAGGATCTGCGTGACGATGTCGGCCGACTGGAAATAGAATAGAACGTCTGGAAAGGCGCTGGGCAGCGCCGCGCGCAACTTGCGCACATAGTCGGCAGTCGGCGCGTGGCCGTCTTTCAACGCGACCATGATCACACCGTCATTCACGCCGATGGTCGATCCATCCGTGAACGCCAAATTGTAGGCACGCGCCGGCAGGCCGATATTGTCAACGACAAGCTGGAGGTCGCGATCGGGAACGATCTCGCGGATCTTGTCCTCGACAGCCTGGAATATCTTCTCCGTCTCCTCGATCCGGGTTCCCGCGGGGGCCCGCACATGGAGTTGGATCTGGCCGCCGTCGATCGCAGGAAAGAAATCGCGACCGACGAGCGTCAACAGCACAGCGCCCAACGCGAGCACCAGGGCTGCAATAGCGGGAACGATGAACCGGCGCCTGAGGAGTACGCCCAGCAACTCGGCATAGTGCAGGCGCATGGCCTCGAAACCACGTTCGAACCTGGCGTGAAATCTACCGAACCAACCCATCGGAGCGCCGTGGCGCTCCCTTTTGAGCAGCAACCCGATGGTGATTGGAGTGAGCGTCCTCGAAAGTCCATAGGATGCTAGCATTGCGAACACGACGGCAAGACCGAGCGGCGTGAACAAATATTTTGCCGGACCTTCCAGAAAAACCACCGAGGTGAACACGCAGCTTATGGCCAGCGTCGACACCAGAGTCGGCACGGCGATGCCGGCGGCCCCATGCAGCGTCGCCTGCGGCAGCATCTGTCCTTCCTCAGTGAGCAGGCGATGGGTATTCTCGAGCGTCACCGTCGAATCGTCGACGAGGATGCCAATCGCCAGCGCCAGCCCCCCGAGCGTCATCGTATTGAGGGTTTCGCCCAGGAAATATAGCGCTACGACCGACGACAGGATCGCAAGGGGGATCGAGATCATGACGACCAGCGTCGATCGCCACGATCCGAGAAACAGCAGGATCATCAGGGCGGTGAGCGCGGCCGCGATCACGCCCTCCCGCAGCACGCCGACGATCGATTGCTTGACGAACACCGACTGGTCGAAGAGCTCTCTGATTTCCATGCCGGGAGGCGCCGCGGCACGCGCCGTCTTCAAGGCATCCCGAACGGCATCAACCACCTCCAGCGTCGAGGCATTGCCGTTCTTGATGATGCTGAGCAGAACCGAATGCCGGCCGTTCTCGCGAACGATGTTCTGCTGAACAAGCCATCCGTCATGGACCTGGCCGACATCCTTGACGAACACCGTGGCGCCATTCACAACCTTGACCGGAATATTGTTGAGCTCGTCGATGGTTGCCGGCGTGGCATTGGTGCGCACGACATACTGCGTGTTGCCGATCTTGGCGGTGCCCGACGGCAAGGTCAGGTTCTGGGCGTTGACCGCACTGACGACGTCGAGCGGCGTCAGGCCCTTGGCCAGGAGCTTCGACGGGTCGAGGTCGACCATGATCTGGCGATATTTTCCGCCCGCGGGTGTTGGCAGCGTGACACCCGGGATCGGGGCCAGTTGCTGACGGATCCGATAGATGCCGTAGTCGTAGAGCTGCTGTTCGTTGAGGGTGTCGGAGCTCAGGCTGATCTGCAGGACCGGTACGCTGGAGGCGTTGAACTGCACCACGAGCGGTGCCTGGATTCCCGGTGGCAGGAGGGCGCGAATGGCGTTTGTCGCCGAAACGATCTGCGCAATCGCGAGATCGAGATTCACATCCTGCTGAAAATAGATCTTCTGGACCGACAGTCCGCCTAGGGTCTGCGCCTCGATGTTCTTGATGCCATTGACGTTGGAGCTGATCGCATACTGGCTGTACGTGGTGACGCGCTGTTCCATCTCTGGCGTGCTGAGGCCGCTATAGCTCCAGATTACCGTCACCACCGGAATGTTGATTTCCGGAAAGACGTCCAACCGCATCTCGCGACTTGCGACGGCGCCCAGAAAGAGAATCAAGGCAGCCAGCACATAGAACGTATGCGGAAATCGAAGCGCGAACCGAACGATGCCCATATCTCAGCCGATGACCTTCCTGGCGACCTAGTCGGAACGGCTCGAGCGACGAACGTCGCCGTATTGCCGGATTTTTATGAGTGTCATCCGAAATGACTTTGCGCCCATTGCTTGAACGTCCGGAGCTTGCGCCCAAAGCGTCGACGCCGAGCGTTGCCCTGTGACGCCGCCAGGCTCTTGGCCGGGCGCAACCCGCCCCATGGCGAATGCGACCGGTCAGTCATCGTCAGCTTTGCCGGGCACGAACTGGTTTGGGCACATCAGTGCAGCGAGCGAGACCAATCCTGCCAGCATGTGGATGCAGCGCGCAGCGGGCGGGTCGTCGTCGGGACGGCCCGCCCAGGCCGTCAGGCCCGTCCGCATCGCTTCGCCGGGGGCAGTGTCATCGGCCCGCGGCAGCCAGAATGAGGTCGGCGACCTCCTTGGGATGGGAAACCAGCGACAGGTGGCCCGCATCGATCTCCACCGTTGTCGCGTTCATGCGTTTCGCGAGAAACCGTTCGAGGTCAGGGTTGATCGTCTTGTCCTGCTTCGACACCGCATAGAACGATGGCTTGGAATGCCATGCGGCTTCGCTGGTTCGTCCGCCGAAGATAATCGCTGCGGTGGGTTCCTGAACCGCATACAAGATCTTCGCTTGCCTGGGCGCGACACCGTTCGCGAAGTATTTCAGGAATGAGTCTTCGGACAATCTGGAGAAACCATCATTCACCTGGATGCCGGCCCGGACGGGTCCTGCGGGAAATTCTGCGGAGAGAGCGACGAAATCCTCACCGGCATCCGGTGCGCGCGCAGCCACATAGACCAACGATGTGACCTTGGGATCAGTCCCCGCTTCGCTGATGACGGTGCCGCCCCAGGAATGCGCTACCAGCACGGTTGGCCCATCCTGCAGCGCCAACGCCCGGCGCGTCTCCGCGACCGAGTCTGCCAGCGACGTCAGTGGATTCTGCACCGCAGTTACGCTCAGGCCGGCTGCCTGGAGGAGCGGGATCACCTCGGCCCAGCTCGACCCGTCCGCCCACGCTCCGTGCACGAGCACGACGTTGCGCGCCTCGGTATGCGCGGGCTTAGGCTTGGGATTGTCGGCGGCGTCCGCCGCGGCAACTCCCGACAGGCCGAGAGTGATGGCAATTGCGATGGCATTGATGATCTCGCGCACGGGTCTCTTCCTTCACTTTTTGCAAACAATCGAACGCGCCGATGACCGATATGAGGGCCGCGATGCGGTAAATCCTGCGGCCGGCTCCGTTGCCGAGGCGTTTGCGGAGGCGGTTCGTTGCGACAATCTCGATTTCGCGGTTCGGCGTCTTTCAGAAACGCCCCTGCCTTTCTCGCCGTGCACGGACAGGTCCTGTGGCGAACGTGACGGGCGCGCCAGCCGTCCGCAACGATCGACACCACGAAAAGGGCGGCGGATCGCTGATGCGACCCGCCGCCAGTTCGGGCGCCCGCGGGAGGAGCGGACGGGCGCCTCGGGAGTTCGGCAGAATGGCGCTTGCGCGGCTGGAGGCGCACGAGTTCGCACCTATGATCAACCCGCCTCGGTACGCGAGCGCGAAATGCGGATCGGAATTGCTTTGTAGGAGGGCGTGAAGCTCATCGGATCATGCGAATAGAGCGGCACGAGAGGGTTTGCCTCGGGATAGTAGGCAGCACAGCTGCCATCCGGGAACGAATACGGGACGATTCGAAAATTGGACAGGCGGCGTTCAACGCCGTCGGTGGACACAGTGATCAAGTCGACGCGGTCGTCAGCCTGGAGGCCACGCTTTTCCATCTCCTGTTCATTGAGGAAGACCACGTCGCGCTGACCGAAGACACCGCGATAGCGGTCGGACATCGAATATATCGTGGTGTTGTACTGATCATGACTGCGCACCGTCGTCAGCCATAGTGCGTCGAGACTGTCGTGGGCCGAATCCTCGCCGAGGCCGTCGAAGACAAGGAAATTCGCCTTGCCGGAAGCTGTCGCCCAGATGCGTTCGCGCGCGTTTGACGTCAGATGGAAGCCGCCCGGGATGCGAATACGGGCATTGTAGCCCTGGAAGATCGGGAACACGTCTACGATCGCGTCGCGGATAAGGTCGTAGTCGGCCGTAAAGCCTTCCCAGTCGACGACGGAACGTGCACCCATTGTTGCCCGCGCAATGCCAGCGACGATTGCGGGTTCGCTCCTCAGGTGCTCTGACGCCGGAACATTGCGGCCCGCCGACGCGTGGACCATCGACATCGAATCCTCGACCGTGATCGACTGCGGCCCTGTTGCCTGGACGTCGACTTCGGTGCGCCCGAGGCAAGGCAGGATCAGCGCGTCGCGCCCGTGTACCAGATGGCTGCGATTGAGCTTGGTCGACACTTGGACCGTCAGGTCGAGATTGCGCAAGGCAGCGCGTGTCACCTCCCAGTCGGGGATGGCGGACACGAAGTTGCCGCCTAAGGCGAAGAACACTTTCACCTTGCCGTCTTTCATGGCCTCCAGCGCGGTCACGACGTTGTGGCCGTGCTGGGACGGCGGCTCGAAGCCGAAGCGGCGCTCAAGCCGATCGAGAAATTCCTTTGTCGGCGTTTCGGTGATGCCGACCGTGCGATCGCCCTGGACGTTGGAATGGCCGCGTACGGGGCAAAGCCCGGCGCCCTCTCGGCCGATATGACCGCGCAGCAGCGTGAGATTCGCCAGCTGCTGCACGCTTTGTGCGCCCCGCCGGTGCTGCGTGATGCCCATGCCATAGACAACGATTGCTCGTTCGGCCCGCATATAGGCGCGAGCGGCGTATTCAATGTCGTCGCGAGTGAGCCCTGACTGAGACACGATGTCTTCCCATCGCGTCGCCCGGAGGTCGGCGGTGAGAGCCTCGATACCCGTCGTATGGCCCTTGATGAAATCCCAGTCGAGGATCGCCGGCAGTTCGCTGGCTCGCGCCGCATCGTCTGCCTCCATGAGAACTTTCATCAGTCCCTTGACGACCGCGACGTCGCCGCCGACACGCACCTGATAAAGCTTGGCGCTGATCGGCGTCGACGTAAGCGTTGTCATTTCGACCGGGCTCTGGGGCGACTGGAAACGCTCCAGAGCGCGCTCGCGGAACGGATTGAAGGACATGATGGTTGCGCCTCGCCGCGAGGCGTTGCGCAGGCTCGTCATCATGCGAGGGCTGTTCGTGCCGGGGTTCTGTCCGAAGATGAAGATGCAGTCCGTCTTGTCGAAATCGGAAAGCAGGCAGGTACCCTTGCCGACGCCGAGCGAGTGCGGCAGGCCGACGCTGGTAGCCTCGTGGCACATGTTCGAGCAATCAGGAAAATTGTTGGTGCCGAACTCGCGCACGAAGAGCTGGTAGAGGAACGCTGCCTCGTTCGAGGTGCGGCCGGATGTGTAGAACTCGGCCATGTTGGGAGCCGGCAATCCGTTGAGGTGGCGGGCAACGGTTGCAAAGGCCTCGTCCCAACCGACCGGCACGTAGTGGTCGGATGCGGCGTCGTAGGCCATCGGGTGGGTCAGTCGCCCAACCATCTCGAGATCGAAGTCGCTCCAGCTTGAAAGCTCGGCAACGGTATGGGCGGCGAAAAACTCCGGCGTGCAGCGTTTCGCCGTGGCTTCCCAGGCAACCGCCTTGCCCCCGTTCTCGCAAAACTCGAAGGATGAAGTGTGCTTGGGGTCCGGCCAGGCGCAGCCGGGGCAATCAAATCCCTCCGGCTGGTTCATGCGCCCCAGAGTGGCCGCCCCCTTGATCGGGATTCCTTGCTCGACAAGGTGTTCGCCCAGCGCCTTAAGCGCTCCCCATCCGCCGGCCGGGGCATTGTAGGGACGGATATCATTGGCCATTGGAGATGCCTTTACGGAGAGCTGAAGAATCCTCGCCAGGCAAGGGGCATTCCAGCAAGCAACTTCCTTCCATCGCAGTGGTGCTGCCAGTGATGTCGACTATGTTGCGCCGGCAGCGCCGCGGGGCGGCAACTCTCCCGGAGATGCCAGCTGGATGGGCCGCGTATCCGACCCACGAGGCGGGTAGCGCCAACAGGCGGGATCGCTATCGGAAGGGCGATCCGCGACATCCGTGCGATTGCCGCAACGCCAGCGATAGGGGGTCTCGCCAACGAAACGTCTGAAAACCGTGGTGAAATGGGCTTGGTTCTGGAAGCCCACGCTCAGCGCCACATCGACCAGGGTCATCTCGGTCTCGATGAGCATCTGCTTGGCGCGGTCAATCCGTCGCCGCAGCAGGAATACATGCGGGCGGAAGCCGGTGGCCGCCCGGAACTGTGCGGCGAAATACATTCGGCTGAGCCCCGCCACTGCTGCCATGTCGGCGAGCGCAATCTTCTCATCGAGATGTGAATCGACGTATTCGACGACGCGCTTCCACCGCCATCTCGGCAGGGCGGCCGTAGTGCGTGCCGTCGGCTCATCCAGGTCTGGCTCCGGATCTGAGCGCAGCGTGAGCAAGCGGGTTACGATGGCAAGGCGGACTGCGTCGGCATAGAGGTTGCCAAATCCATCATGACTGCCTTCGGCCGCCTCGAGCGCTCTGGAAAGACGCTCGACGACCGGATCAGAGGAGTGCCGTTCCGGGACCAGTTCGGCAAGGCCGAGGTCCCGGGGCGCGTGCGGGATATTCAGCCCGTCGATCGCGCTTCGGCCTGCTTCGGCGAATTGCGTTATGCCTCCCCTCGGCACCGTCACGGGATCAGGGTCTGCCGCTGCATTTGCGTGCATCGTCACACCGCCGCGACGGGGTTGGAGCATCGCCGCGGCGGACACCGAGAGAACGACATTCATATGAGTGAGGGGGATCGAAATCACGCCGGAATCTGGCGCTACCGGGTGGGCGCTGCGGCTTGCGTCGAATGGGTCGAACAATGACGAGGCGAATTCAGGCGTTCGAGGCGGGCCGCCGGCGTGCATCGGTCGGGCCATGCCGTCGCGTCGAGGAAGGACGGGCCGATCGTCTCCCGGCTGCCGATCGTAATATTCGGATTCAGGCAATGAGTCGAACTGCATTGGATCATGCTCCTCTGCCCTCAGAATTTTCTTCTGCTTGCTGGGCCAAGATACACGGTTGGGAAACCTGCTCCATTGAATGGCAGTCTGAATGAATCATACCATCTGCTATGCGGCATATACGATGGTATCTACTATTGGCGGCGGCGGCTTGGGCGCTCTGGCCATGACAGCAACCTTGGGCAGGGAGGCCGCCGGCGCCGGGCGATAATGATATCTCACCGTGCATTGAACGCGACGCCGCGGCGTAACCGTACGGTTCTCCGACCGGTCGCCAGGTCACGGCATCGCTGCCTGTGAACCTCATCTCGCTTAAACCTCCGTATAGTTTCGGCCCTGGTCCTAAGCTGTATGCTGGTGCCGAGATAACATCGCGTCGGGGCGACGCCTGGCGATACAGTCTCCGGGGGGACACCGAGTGCCGAAAATTCCGATGGTTGCCATTGTTGACGACGACGAGGCGGTCCGCACGTCCACTGCGAATCTGATGCGTTCCTTCGGTTTTGCCGCGAACCTGTTTGCCTCGGGCGAGGAACTCTTGCATTCGCCCCGGCTCGCCGACGCCTGCTGTGTCATTACTGATGTGCAGATGCCGGGAATGAACGGTTTGGAACTGCAGACGTTGCTCCTGGCACGTGGCCACACCGTTCCGGTGATCCTTATCACGGCCTATCCTGACGAACGCACCCGGCAAAATGCCCTCGCCGCGGGGGCGGCAGGCTTCTTCTACAAACCTTTTGACGCCGCTGCCATGATCCGGTGCATTGCCGATGCGCTGAATTGGCCACGCGAAAACAAGCCGGAATGACCTCTTTGTGGTGATCCAAGCGCGGCCATCTCCATGCTCTTGGAGCAAAGTCGCGTGCGCTCCAAATCGGCACTTGCGTTCGTTCCGGGAAGATTGCCGCCAACCTGTGCGGTTGAATTCGAGGCAGGTTTCGGTGGTGTTGATGGTGTACTTGAAGGAACCATCGCTGAAGCAGTCCGATCTCCCTCGGCATTGCCGACAGTCGCGACCACGTCTCGCCCTGGCGGGTTTCGTTGCCAAATATGCTAAGATGGCGCTGTGCCATTCCGCAGCGGGAATCGTGAGAGGAGTATCGCTATCGTGAAAGCAGGTTCCAATCCAGGCCCAACCGCGTCGACCGCTTTTGCGTCGACCGTCTATGTCATCGATGATGATTACGCTGTGCGGGATGCCCTGAGCGGCCTGTTCAGGTCTGTGGGGCTGCATGTCGAGCTGTTCGCCTCCGCCAGCCAATTCCTGCAGGGCAAACTGCCGGAAACGCCAAGTTGCCTCGTGCTCGATATCCGGTTGCCCGGGGTAAGCGGGCTCGATTTCCAGGCTCATCTTGCAAAGTCGAACATTTCAATGCCGATTGTCTTCATGACCGGACACGGCGATGTCCCGATGTCGGTGCGCGCGATGAAAGCCGGGGCGATCGATTTTCTGACCAAACCGTTCCGGGACCAGGACATGCTTGATGCGGTCTTCGGCGCACTCGAGAACGACCGCATAAGGTGGGAATCCGACCAGGAAGCGGCGACGATATCAGCCCTGTACCAAACACTGACTTCTCGCGAAAAGGAGGTCATGTTCTTCGTGATCAAGGGCTTGATGAACAAGCAGATCGCGGGCGAGATGGGCCTCAGCGAAATTACGGTCAAGATCCATCGCGGGCATCTCATGCGGAAAATGGCGGTCCGAACCTTGCCCGACCTGGTACGGATTGCAGAACGGTTGGGCCTTCGAAGCGTAAACCACTAGTGATGGCAAAGTCGTCATCCGGTATCGTGCGAAAATCTTTCGATCCCACCTGCTCGCTCCAGCAGCTCTCGATGCGGTTGCCGCGGTCCGGCCACACAGTGGTTTCGCCGTTCGCCGGATATGACCATGACGCCGCACCGGCGTGGACGGCCGGTGCCTTGGCTCGTCATGAAAAAGGCGCCGGTTCATTCTTCACTCACCCTGGTCGTCCTGGCCGCGAGACACCTTCGAGGATCGAGCGCAACTCCTCTCTGCCCCTGGCGATCCGCGACGTCAGCGTGCCCGCCGGAATGCCCAGCACCTTCCTGGCATCGTCGTAGGAGAGGCCTTCGACCGCGACAAGCACGAGTGCTGCGCGCCGTTCGGGATTGATCTGCTGAAGCGCCGAGAATACATCGACCGATACGAGCCTGTCGGCCTGTGGCGACGTCGCGATCGCATCTATCGTTTCTGAGACCGTGGTCACCGCCTGGGCATGGCGTTTGGCGCGCCGCAACTGGTCGATGAACAGATTGTGCATGATCGTGAGCAGCCAACGGCGTGGCGTATCGCCTGCAGTCCAATTCGCCATCCTCGACAGCGCCCGTTCGAGGCTGTCCTGCACAAGGTCATCGGCGGCATCACGGTCCCGCAGCAGCGCGCGCGCATAGCCGCGCAGCCGTGGAATCTCCTCGATGATCGCTCGCCTGCGTTCGTCGGCGATTTCGGCCGCGACGCTTGCCGAAGAAGCGTCAGCCGAGCGAAAACGCGGCTGCCGCGAAGCAGTGCGCGGAAGTTCGTGATGCGTCATGTTCGTGGTCATCAGGCGGTGCGCAATGGCGGCGATTGCAACTCGCGATCCGGCGCGAACCCGATGGGACACGAACTAGACAGCCACAACCATCCGCTTGTTCGGGACTGCATGTGTGGTCTCTGATCCATGTGCGGCTGCCTTTCCTGGCTTTTGCTGCTGTGCGGCTGGGGTGCCGTCGGCGCGACCATGGCGAACCCGACAGAGGGCTTCTTTCCGAAACGACTACATTCTTTCGCGATGCAATGTGGGCAGCTCGATGTTGAGGAAGGAGGTGTGTTCGCGAGAGTGCCGGCCCGATCACTCGGCCGGGCCAAATGACATCCTTGCCGCGGGGACGGGCATGCCTTCTGCGCCGCCCCTCAGATAGGTCCAATAGAGAGGAAGCCCCGTGAACAGGAATCCGCCAGCAATGTTACCCAGGGTCACGGGTATCTGGTTCCAGTACCACCAGTCTGCGAAGCTGATCTTGGCCCCGAGCATCATCCCCATGGGAATGACGAACATGTTGACGATGCAGTGCTCGAATCCGAGCGCGAAGAAAGCGAATATTGGCAACCAGCATCCGACGATCCTGCCGACGACAGACTTCGAACTCGTTCCCATGACGACGCCGAGGCAGACCATCCAGTTACAGAGCATGGCCTTGACGAAACCGGTCACCAGTCCATCATATCCATACGGCGCATAGGCGATCGTCTTCGCTTCGGCGAGCGCGCGCAGATGATCTCCGAGCGCACCCGCCCCGGCATTGCCGACATCGGTCAGGACGACATAGAACAGCCCGGCAAAGGCGAGCGAGCCGAGCATGTTGCCGACAAAAACCCAGAACCAGTTGGCCAACATCCGGCCGACCGTCGTGCGGTGAGCCAGGACGGCCAGTGGCACCAGTCCAAAATTCCCGGTCAGGAGTTCGAGGCCAAGGATGATGATGATGGCAAATCCCACCGGGAAAATGAGAGCGCCGACAAGCGCGACATTTGTCTGAAGCGCACCCTGCAGGGCCAGACTCGTCGCGAAGGCGAGGAGCGCGCCGGAAAGTATGCCGCGGATCAAAAGATCGGGAACGCCGTGTGCAGCTTTGGCGGCGCCGAGATCCACCATTGCCCGCACGATTTCGAGCGGTGAGAGGCTGTCGTTCATGATCGCTGTCCTTCCGGGTCGGGCACGTCTTCCGGGCGTCGCCTATCAGGACTGGATAGCCGACGGCTTTTCGCGGCGACATTCTACGCAGGGCAACCAGACTAAGCGCTTGATATAGGCCCAGACATTCCTTGGTATGCCTTGTCGGCTGCGAATAGGTCGGGAGCGGGTCCTTGTCGGCGCGACCTGCTGGTCGATTCTCATCACTGTCACGTTGCAACAACCCGTGGATCGCATTGGAATAGGAGCAGATGGCATCGGCGCGGCGCTACAAGTTGCTCGGCAGTCGCCTAGGCTCAGTACTCATTGATCAAGCCAGAAGATGACGGTTGCAGCGATGCACATGGCGGACATGAAGGTGTGCGCGCATCGGTCGTAGCGGGTGTGGATGCGACGCCAATCTTTGAGTCTGCCGAACATGTTTTCAATTTTATGTCGCTGGTGGCAGAGCCGTGTCATGAGGGATGAATACCTCCCGATTGACCCGCGAGGGGATGCAGGGAAGTGATGCCGCGTGCGCTTAGCTCATCGCGCAACCAGTCAGCATCATAGCCTCTGTCTCCGAGCATTGCCTTGGCCTGTGGGACGGTATCCAGCATGAGCGCCGCGCCCTTGTAGTCGCTCATCTGCCCTTCGCTGCGTCAAATCTCGGGCGCGCCGTAAGGCCAGTTAGCCAATCGGGACCGTGAGCCTAGCCACCCATTTCCAAGCGATCTTCGGCGACGTTTACGCACTATGCTGAGCGTCGCCGATAGCAGAAGAGTGCTTCTTCGATAGTGGGTCTAGCGATGTAGCGCTCTCCCGCTACCACCATTCCCCCCACTCCTTTGACGCCGTGGGGGAAGGCACTCTCGCCCAAGAGTACCGTCAGCCGACCAGCGATTTCGACTTCAACCCCGCCGGTTCTCGATGGATTTCGAAACACCGTGACGGTTTCGACCAAGTCACGCATTGCCTCTGCACATTCGGAATCGCCAGAAGCAATGCCCTTGGCAAGCCCGGTCTGAAGTTGGTTCAGTTGTTCCTCGTAGCGGGCGAGCACCGCAGGGTGCAGCGCGATCACTCCGGTCGCAGCGGGTACCTGATCCAACTCGGCCAACATGCCCTTGCGCTCTTCATTCAGTGTAGTTGATTGCGGTCCCAGCACAGCTGGGTCGCCGTGGCCTTTGGCAATGGCGTTGACCAGCCGCTCGATCTCCCGAGTTAGCTCTTCAAGCCGTCGCTCCAAACGATTGCGCCTCGCATCGGTGTCGGCGGCCAGGCGCTTCCGTTCTTCGTGATACGTGTGGACGTACTGGGCAATCACATCGGGATGGCGCAACTCGGCGGAAAGGCCGTTCAGGACTGCAGCTTCAACCGTATCCAAATAAAAGGTCTTGGGATCGGCGCATGTTCCGCTTTCAGTCGCAGCGGAACAGCGGATACGAATGCGCTTCGACTTGTCCACCCCTTTTGACGACATACCCGCACCACAGGCACCACACCTCAGGAGCCCCGCCAACATGTGCCGTGGTCGGCGCTGGTGGCTTGGATGGGTGGTTGCACGCGCCTTCTTGCGTGCTTGTGCTGCGTCGAACAGGTCGGACGGAACAATAGCGAGGTCGGGCACTGCGACCACTCGCCATTCGCCCTTGGGATTTGGGCGCGAGACACGTTTCCCCGTGTCAGGATCCTTGATCATTCTGACCCTGTTCCAGATCAAGCGGCCAGCATAAAGCTCATTGTGAAGCAGCCCCGTCCCTCTCTGCACATTTCCATTGATAGTAGATGCATTCCAGGCTCGCCCACGAGGCGGTGGGATGTGGTCGCAATTGAGTTTGTGGGCGATGTCACGCGGGGTCTGTCCACCGACATACTCCCTGAAGATACGACGCACGATCTCCGCTTCGTCCTCGGCGATTAGCCGCTTTCCAGGGTCGCCGAGCACATAAGAGTAGCCATAGGTTAATCCACCGGCATGGAGTCCGTTTTTGACCCGACCGGCCTGGCCCCGACGGACTTTGTGAGCGATGTCCTCCCGGTAGAGTTGGCCAACAAGACCGCGTAGGCCGACCAAGACGGTGTTCACTACGCCTTCGTGGACGGCACGAATTTCGATGCCGAGAAATGAAAGGCGTTTGTGAATGCCAGCAAGGTCTTCCATGTCGCGCGAGAGCCGATCAAGTGCCTCTACGACGAGCACGTCGAATTCGTGCTCACGCGCTTTGTCCATGAGGTGAAGTAGACCGTCACGGCCCAGGACGGAACCACCGGAGCGTGCTCTATCGTCAAACGTTGCGACAACGTTCAATCCCTCACGCTCTGCGTATGCACGGCATAAAGCGAGCTGATCGTCTATCGATCGCTCATTCTGAAGGTCGGTTGAGAAGCGTGCGTAGATCGCGGTCCGATTCATGGTGAGTTTTCTCGGCCTGTTCTCGCGCATGGTCTTCGCGGGCTGCTTGGCGAGCGAGCGCGCTTGCAAGGCGCAGAATCGCCCGGTCGGGCGCCTTGCGCAAGACCCGCTTCCGGGACTTCACCACCATTGCAGGAACAGCTTGCAACGGGGCAATAATAGCGGGGGACACAACACCCGGAACGATAGCAGTCGGCAGGATGGCTGCGGGCCAGCAAGTTTGCCAAGAAAACGTAGCTCCTCCATGTCTCGCAAGATGTGCTTATGCGCGAGACAAGGGAATTCGCCACAATGGGCGCTCGCAGAAAGGGATAGCAAGGCGTGCTATTCGGACATACTTCGCCCTGATCCGCTACTCTGGCTCAACCTGTCGTAACGAAAAACGCGGGTTATCACTTAGTCGCGTCGGTTGAACAAACACGGTGGACAGAAGGATTCCTATCCTGAGCTGGTGCCAACGACGGTTGCCGCCCCCAAACGCAATTTAGATGCATGCTTTTCCAGACCGAGCAGATCGGCCGCTTTCGCTTGAAATCGCTTACAGTCAGCCTGAACGACGGATCGCTCAGGCCGTTCAAGAGGAAGGCCGCCCGCGATCTTTTTCAAATCACGGAGGACCGACGCGATGTGCGGCCAGGGGAAGTCTGTTGGATCGTCGATGTCGCGATCCGCGCCAGCGATGATTTCGAGCTTGGCGACGATGCCAAGAAGCGACCGCGCCTGTATGTGGGGGAGTTTGTCCTGAAGCTTTAGAGCCGCAGTTGTGGCCTCTACCTCCGCTTGGCAAGCGATTGAATAACCGACCTTCTCATCTATCCCTTCTGGGTCTGCAGCGTCGAGAACGCGCCTCTCTAGGCGCTGCTGAAGTCGGCAAAGGACGTGCGAAACGTGCTGTGCCCGCGACCAGCCTCGCATCACCAGAATTGCTGGGTCTGCATCCTCCAAACGTCCAGGCTCACTTGCGGTCTGCCGATCGCGGCGACTGGTCGTGACGGAAGGCAAAGTCGTGCTATTGTCGGAATCAGTCATGATCCGAGCTCCTAACAGCTTGGGGCGTGGCAAGGCTGCTGAGGGTGGTCGTAACACCATCAGCAGCCGCAGTAAGCGACTCCCATAATCGTATCAGGGTTACGATATCTCAAGTGACGATGCAGATCAACGCAAATCGTATCGACGTTACGAAATGAACGTCATCCAGTGCAAGATGGCGCGCGTTGCCCTTGGGTGGGGGACGAGAGACTTGGCTCGAAATGCCGGGGTCTCACCTGATACTGTTGCCCGCTTTGAGCGGGGAGAACAACTAAAGGGGACTACCGTTTCTGCACTACGAAACACATTCGAAGCAGCGGGAATAGAGTTCATCCCAGAGAACGGCGGCGGGCCGGGTGTTCGTCTGTCTCGCAATCAGACCTAACGCTCTGTTCGCCATGCAACTGGATCTCCGACCCATCGGTTGATCTCGGATTCACGCCAGCCAGCCCCGTTGACACTGATCTTGATCTGAGCCGGGAACGTGCCTTCGGCTATCTTGCGATAGATGGTTGAACGGGACAGGCCGACCCGGGCAAGGACGGTTTTGAGGCGTATGATACGATCCGGCTCGGACATAACTTGCCTGCACGTCGCTGGTTGCTGCTGATTTCTGCTGGGACAGACTGGACGAACCCATGCCGCAGGCAATCAGGCTTGTCGTCTCACTCGCCTACGGCGTGGAAACGGCGGCAAATCGGAGGTCAGATTCCGATGCCTTTGCCTCGGCCGAGCCCTATGCCGTGGTAAAAGGCGAGTTCCGCCCCGAGACGACGGCCGGATTCGATCTGAATGCCGAGCGCCTTCTTATGATTGGCAAGGAGGGATTCCAGCTGCGGATCGCGTTCGAGGCTCTTGGCCATATCGGACATGGCCGAACGCGTTGACTTGTAACCCGACATGTCGCCGGCCTGATATTGCTCCTGTCCCGTACGGTCGAGCGTCTGCCAACGTTCCACGAAACGGTCGGCACGGCGGCCGGGATCGATGTCCATCCCGGTGCGGATTTCCGTTTCAAGCTGGAGAGCAAGCACGACGCGGCTAACGCGGCCGGAGCTCGCTTCACGAACCAGCTCGGGATTTTTCACATAAGCCGCTTCGGCATCGCGCCAACCATGAGGCCGAACCTTCTCAAAAGCGTTGCGCGCATCTCTCAATTCGCCCATCTGCTCGGGAGTCCCCTGCCCGTCCGCATTTCCAGTACTGAGGATCGCGTCGAGCGCGCGCGCGTGACGCACAAGCGCTTGCGTACGAGCGCCGCGCAACGCAGCTTCCGGATCCAGCGGTGCTTCCGTGTTGCGCTGTACACCCGGCCCTGGCTTCTCCCTTTGCGGCGCGGCAGCGCCATCTCCGATCCGCACCCCAACAATCTCCCTTCCCGGCCCAGGTCCACGTTCGTGCCTGGGCTCGTCGTCTCCGGGCGAGCGCAACCCGTCCAGCAATCCGCCGATCCTGTCGCGCAGCTTCTCCGGAACGATCCGGCGCATGATCTCGACCACGCGCTCGCGGAACGTGATGCCGCGCCGCTCGGCATAGCTCTGCGCCGGGTCGACCTGCTCGTAATCCGAAGCCATGTCCTTGGCGCGGTCCCGTGACAGCGTCCGGACGAGCCGTTCTCTAGTGGCAAAGTCGTCGCCGCCATAATGAAGGTCCATCCTGTCTCGATGCCGCGACAGGGCGACGTAGCTGCCATGTGCATCCATGCCAGGCGTTGCGAGCACATGCGTACGGTCGACGGTCATGCCCTGCGCCTTGTGGATGGTCGCGGCATAGCCATGGTCGATGTGGGCATAGTCTTTCAGGTCGAACCGCACCGACCTGCCGTCGTCGATGCGCACGGTCATGCTATGCGTGCTGACCTCTTCGATCACACCGAGCGTGCCGTTCTTGACCCCAAGTCCGCGCTCGTTGCGCAGGAACATGACCCGGTCACCGCTGGCGAAGTTCCTTGCACCTCGTTCGACAGTCACCTGAACCTCGTCGCCGAGTTCTCCCGCAGCGCGCATGCGCTCGCGCGCTGCCTGGTTGAGCGCACGCACCTCGTCGTTTGTGTGGGTGAGAATGATCCGGCTTGCCTCGGGTTCTGCCTGCCGATCGCGATCCCAGCGCTCAACGAGTTCAGCTCGCGCTTCGTCGCGCGATGCAGCCTGATGCACCATGCCTTGCGCGTCGTAGGCGCTGATCGCAGCGCCAATCCTGCCGGTTGCCAGATCGCGCGTGGCATCACGCTGCCAGTCCTCGCGCTGGCGCCGCACCTGGCCGATCTCGACACCGCCACGACGCTCGTGAAGCGAGCGGAATGCAGCGCCCGCTTCGATTGCCTGCAGTTGCTGCGGATCGCCGACGAGAACGACTTTTGCGCCAACGTTGGCGGCATGCGAGAGCACGCGCTCCAACTGGCGCGTGCCGACCATGCCGGCCTCATCGATCACCAGGACGTCACGCGAGGTGAGCAGATCCCTACCCTGTTCCCACCCATGCTCCATACTGGCAATGGTGCGTGACGAGATGCCTGAACCGCTTTCGAGATTCTCGGCGGCAATGCCGGAGAGTGCGGCGCCTCGAACCTCGTAGCCTGCCGCAGCCCAGGCCTGGCGCGCAACGCCCAGCATGGCGCTCTTGCCCGTTCCGGCAAAGCCGACAACGGTAGCAAGACCGCGGCTATTCGTGATGTGATCCAGTGCATCACTCTGCTCGCCCGAAAGGACAAGCCCTAGTTGCGCAGCCCGCGCCAGCGCTGCCTCGCGATGTGCATCACTCACCGCGTGTCGCTCGTCCAAATCGATACGCTCCGCAGCGCGGTGGAGGCGCTGCTCGGCATCGATCATCTGCCTTGTGGTGAAACGGTCTTCGCCGCGCCGGTCCTTGCCGAGTTCGATCAGATCGGGTGCGTTGCCGATGGCTGCCACCACCGCGTTGAACTGCTCCATTCCGTCGCTGTGTCGATGCGAGAACTTCGCGATGTCTTTTCGGGTGAAGGTCGATTGCTGATGGGTGATAGCATCGAGCGCCACGGATGGATCGGCAATGATGCGCGCGCCATTGTTGCGGGCGATCTCGCGATGCAGTTCGGCGCGATCTGCTTCGATGTCGCGAGCAGCAACGCCACTGCCCTCGATGCGTTGGGCGGGCGCACCAATCTGGGTTTGCGGCTCCAGGGCAATGCCCTGCGCTTCCAGACTGCGATGATCGATGCGGGCGTCGATGTCGAGTTCGGCCAGGCGTCCATTAGCCAGCTCCGCCCATCGCTCGCGCCAGCGCTCGACCAGCTGGGTAGCATTCCAGTCTCGAACCTTTGACCCAAAACCGTTCTCGTCCACGGACCGCATGGTGAGCATGACATGGGCATGCGGTTTGGGACTGCCATCCTCTGCCCTGTCCCAGTGCACATTGAGATCGGCGACCATGCCCTTGCTGACAAACTCCGCTTGAACAAAGTCGCGCGCAAGTTCGATGCCTTGCGCCTGGCTGAGTTCACGTGGCAGGGCAAACTCGACCTCGCGGGCAAGCTGCGCATCCTTGCGTACCTCGACCACCTCGACATCGTTCCACAGCGTCTCGCGGTCGCTCCACGCAGCCGGCGCATTGTCCGGCACCATCACCTCGGAATGGACAACGCCGCGCTTGGCCGAGAAGTCATGCGTGCGTTCGATGCGCTCGTCGCGTAACCGCGAAGCCGAGCGGTAGGCGGCCGACGCGACAGCGCTTGAGCCTGCCTTGCGGCCAATGACCTTGACGTGAAGATGATAGATCGCCATCGCGACAGGATCATTTGCACGCGAAAGCGTACGTCGGCACGACGTATAAGCGCGCCCTCCCTCGAAAAAATCTCGGGATGGACCAGCCCGTCCCGGGCTGTCTCGGCAACCCTGAAGCCTTCCGGCAGGCGCTCAACTATCATCCAGAGATCGACAACCGTTGGAGACAGCCATGCGAAAACCACGTGACTTCGACGCCGAACTGAAGGCGCTGGAAGACAAAGCGCGAGAGCTCAAAACGCGAAAGGTGCAGCAACTTGGCGAGCTGGTCATCGCCACCGGGGCCGATCAGCTCAGCACCGACGAACTGGCCGGCGCACTCGTCGCAATCACTGAGACGAAAGACACCTCAAAGCGTGAGGCATGGGCTAAGCGTGGGGTGATGTTTTTCGAGAGCAGGTCCCGCGGAGCTGCTCCAGCAACTAAGCTCAACGTTCGCGGCGCTCCGGCGCAACCGGGCGGCACTCAATCGCCGGCAGGCGGCACTGGCTCGGCATGATATGCGGAGTTGGCAGGCCGAGCGGCGCAAGCGCACCCGACACCTGATCGAACTTGGCGGTCTCGTCGTCAAGGCAGGCATTGTCGATCCGACAAATGATGATCGCACCATCATTTATGGAGCGCTGCTTTGGATCGCCGCCAAGCTGCAGAGCGATGAAGGCGGGCATGCGCGGGGCCTTTGGGCCGCGAAGGGAAAGCAGGCATTCGAACTGAACAGCATGAAGTCCACAGAAACCAGCGAACATTGAGTTGATTGGCTAGCGGCGGACGGTCCAAGCCGCCCACTTCTGTCTGAATGGGGTATTATACACGGTCGTGCGGAGCTGATGGAATGTGATCCCAACTATTGCTCAGTTGGCAGCTTGGGGAGCGGCGGCAGAACCCGCCGCCCCATTCACGGCAGCGACGGGCGTCCCACAGGTTAATGGAGCGCGGGACTTGCCGAGGCGCGGGTGGGCCTCTGCCGCATTAGAAACCATCAGCGACGCCTAATGTTCCATCGCGCACCTCAACGCTTCTTTGGCTTCGGCCTGATCTCCTCGACCCGCACCTTGTCGCCGATCTCCTCGCCCAGGCGAGTGCTTTGGCCATATCTTTGGTGGTAAACACTGTGCGCCAATGGCGCGCTTCTTAGATGCTCACTACGTAGGTCGTCTCCGGCTCGTCGGTCATCGGCCGTGGTCCTTCATGGTTTGTTGACCATATTAGCCCACGATAATAGTCGGACATGATAGGTAGTGAGTACATGCCCACAAGGCCCCGGCGCTTTCACCCCAGCGCCGGGGCTCCGCTCCAATCCTTATCCACCCTTGGTCTTGCCGTAGCCGGTCGGGCTGGTGTTCGGCGTATAGGTCAAGCCGACGTCGTTCCCGTTGCATTTCTTGCAGCGAAGCTTCGGCCTGATATCCATTCCATTGCTATCGCATCCGGGCCAAAGCGGTCACGGAGCTTTACCAGGTCGAGCACTTGCTTATGATGCCATGCCGGATCGCTGCAGAACGCCGTCACGGTCATCTTGCTGTCGACCAGAGATTGGAACGTCCAGCCCTTTGTCATTGGAGCGATCATATCCGAGCACTAGCTAGTTAGTCAGCCGAGCCAGGATCGTGATGGACGATCGCGTCCAAGATTGCCTCATAGACACTGCCGGTCTCTTCCTCGATGCCGGAGCTGCTTATGCCTTTGGCCTTGGCGTCCGCGAAAAGCTTCTCAGTTAAATCGACAACAGAGATGACATCAGCGCCAGCCGTTTTAGGGTCGTGGATGGCGATCCATTGATCCAAGAAGTTGATTCCCGAGTGCTCATCCGAGATAGCGAACCGCCGCCTGAGCGACATCAGCCAATAGGCCCTCCCCGCTATCCAAAGAGAGCCCGCAACGAGTGGTCCAACTTCTCCTTGGAATAGGGTTTGGCGATAGTCGTCGATCCTTTCGCGAACTCAGCCGCACCCTCGCCATATCCAGTCGCGCACACGATCGGGATGCCTCGAAGCCGAAGGGCTTCGGCAACGCGGTCGCTCCTCTCCCCACGTATATTTATGTCCAAGACCGCCGCGTCGATTTCTTGGGTTTCGATCATCGCAATCGCACCGTCGATGGAAGTTGCAGGGCCAATAACGGCGACCCCAAGCTCAATCAGAAAATCCTCGGCCATCATTGCAATCAGCGATTCGTCTTCGACGATGAGTACACGTCGGCCAGACAGTGTTGTCATTGTGCGATCACTCCTTCCAGTATGGGAGCATCAATCCGGCAGACGAGGCCCTGAGGTTGAAACACCATCGCCACCTCGGCCTCGAGGTCCGCCGCCAAGCCCCGCTCGATAAGGCGGGAGCCAAAGCCTCGCTTGGTGGGAGCAGAAACCGTGGGGCCGCCGAGTTCGCTCCAAACCAGCTTGAGCCTTGGCTTCGGTTTGCCGGTGCAAAGCCACTCTACGGAAATTCTCCCGGCCTCGTTTGAAAGGGCGCCGTGCTTGATTGCGTTTGTCAGCAACTCATGGAAGGCCAACGCCAGCGAAAGGGCCTGGTTAGGCCGCAAGAAAATTGCAGGCCCGGCCGTGGAAAACCGGTTGGAGAACGCGCCTTTGATCTGCAGGCTGTCGGAAACAATTTGGTCCAACGAGGCATGTTCCCAACTGGTCTGCGTGAGGATGTTATGCGCTGCCGAAAGGGCCATGAGGCGGCCTTCGAATGCGGCATGTGCATCGGCCGCTTTCGTTCCCCTGAACGTCTGATGGGCAATACTCTGGACTACCGCGAGCGTATTCTTCACACGATGGTTGAGTTCAGCCATCAGCAATTCTCTGTGCGCCTCCGACCGCCTTCGCTCGCTGATATCCTCGACAGAGGCGAGCGTCATCATTCCTTCACTCGTCTTGATTGGGCTCAGCCCAATCTCGACTGGAACCTCTGTTCCATCTTTTCGTCGCGCATAAAGATCCCTGCCCGCCCCCATTGGCCGTGCCAACGGAAAATCGCCATATCCGCGGCGAAACACTGGGTGGGAGCTACGATAGCGATCCGGCACCAGCATCTCGATGCCTTGCCCGACCATCTCGTCGCGATCATAGCCGAACAGCGCTTCTGCATGACGATTGACGAGAACGATGCGCCCGTCCTCGCCTGTCATCACCATCCCGCTTGGGGCGGCCTCTACCGCTGATCGAAACCTTTCCTCGCTATGACGCATCGCCATCTCTGCATGGTCACGTTCCGTTACATCGACATTTACGCCGATCAGCCCGCGGAATATCCCACTTGCGGAGAAGTGAGGACGAGCCGTTGTGAGCAGAACGCGATACTCTCCCTTGCAATTCCTGTAGCGCCCCTGGACGGAGACGGCTGATTGCGTAGCCAACGCCTGGGCCATCCTGGCCCCGATATCGGCAGCATCATCAGGATGGATGGTGGGGTGCCAATTAAACTTGGGAATATCCTTTGTCTCGACGCCCCAGAAATCGCGAAGCATGATGTTCAAATTGGTGCATTTGCCTGAAGCGTCGCACGTCCAGATCATCACTGGAGCATGTTCCGACATAAGTCGGAACTGCTGTTCGGATGCTCGCAAATCTTCTTCGGCAGCTTTTCGAGCCTGTTCTAACCGCGTGCGCTCGAGATAAAAACCGATCTGTCTGGCAATTGCCGTCGCGAGATCGATTTCGTGGCTGGCAAACGAGTGGCTGCGTTGGTGGTAGGTCATGAACTTCCCCACTACCTCGCCCTGGACTGTCAATGGAATAAACGCCAAGCCGACAATGCCTTCGCTGGCAATCATCTCTTTGACGACGGCGGGTTCTTCTGTTTCGGAAATATCCCGAACAAAGATGGCATCAGCGTTGCGTTCGCCCGCGACCCAAGGGGAATGCCCCTCAAGAGCCTTTCTGTACCGTTCAGACAGGCCGCGCCAAGCGACAAACCGCATCACGCCAGCTTCATCGAAGAGCAGCATGGAGGCACGTTGGCAACCAAGACCGTCGCGAATGGCATCCAGGCCGGCTTCAAAAGCTTCGTGGCTTGACTTGGCCCGGTATAGACGATCCGTCAGCACGTAAAGTGCGCTGAGTTCGTCCAACCTCGCTGTCAGTTTGTCGCTACCCCCACTTATCTGCAACGCCGACCCCCTTTTGGCGATATTATTAGAAACGACGCATACAACGCTCATCGCACGCCTTCGTTCCAATTGGCGATCTGCCATGCTGTTTTTCGCACGGCGGACCTAACGGATATTCAGCAGGCGATTCTTTTCTCCGGGCGTTTCGGGTGTGGACGGGCACAACCCCACAGTCTGTTAGCCGTAGTGTGTCGCACAGGCGGCCTTGAGGACGCGGAGCCACAGGGTTTCTTTCTGACGTGGACGACCAGAAAGGCACGCGCGCCTGAAGTCGATGCCTCACGCTTTTTCTAAAAACGACTCCAATGTCCCAATTTGTCCGATAAGCACACGCAATTCGGGCTGAGGCACGACGGAGAAAATTCGAAAAGCTTCCAGAAACCCCAGCCAACGATTTTCTAAATGAAATCAGCCCCTAATCAGTAAGCATCCGTGTAAACGTGTTGCATGGGTTTTCCCGCCCCGTAACGCTCAAACCCTTGATTTTCGGGCATGTCCCGATCTGTCCCTTGTTGTCGTTGCAACATGACTGCAACACGGACCAGCCGTTTTGTTTGCGTCCTGTTCCATTAAAAAAGCCCGCCACCGTGAGGCAGCGGGCTTGCTTGCGGAAAAGTTATCCGCCGCCTTCAGTTCCCCTTCACAGGGATGCCGTACCAGTTGGCAACCGCACTGGCCGGTGCCACCACTGTCAGTGAAGGTTCATTGCGCCCGTCCGCGAAGCATCCTGCGCGCTTCGTCACCGCCGTCGCCGTTGAACTTGCCGACGCCACAAAAGTCCGGGGTGTCCTCCAGCCTACCACGCTTTCAACGCCACGCCGTTCTGGGCCATGGGATCGCCCCAGCCAAGCCACGGCTCGCTATCGGCATCGCCATCATGGCCGACATCGAGGATATCCCCGCCGTGTTCGTTCTCTTCCTCGCGGTCGTCGCACTGGCAGCCATAGGCACCGCCGGGACCACGATCCGGCCAGCCGCGCGAATATTCTTCGTCGGCTGTGTCCTCCAGGTCGCAATCGGCTTCCATGAGATCCAGCGCGGTAATAAGGCTCATAGCGCGGTCCAAGAGGTCGTTCAGGCGTTTCTCGACAGACTGGCGCCATTCGCGCGGGTTCATGCCCCTGGGCATCCCTTAGGGCTGCAATACACGGCCGGTAAATCTCCCGAATTCGGACGTAAATCTTGTGCAGCAAAGCAACCCAAAACGACGCGGCATCTGGGTTCGGCTTGATGGAGACCGCCCTGCTAGTGGACCGGCTCTCCGGCGGCGGAACCATTCTGGCAGTGCGCAGTTTGCATATCGACGGGACACCACACGGAGAATTGAAAATGAAATGCCGACCAAGGATATTGGCCAGCACCGCACTCGGACTGCTGGTCTCATCCGCGCCGTTGGGCGTGTTCCCGCTGCTTGGCAGCGCAGCATTCGGCGCGGCACAGGTCACTGCTGCTAAACCGCTCGTCCTGATCAAGTTGAAGTGCAAGGAGGGCGAGTCCGCTGAAGCCTGCGCCCTGAGGCAACAGGCTCCGTCCGAAAACGCTGCTCCACTTCCTGCGACCGAGCCACAGCCTACAGAGAAACCCCAGGTTCAACCAAAACCAGCAACCCCGGCATCTGAGGCAACTCCCACTCCCAAAGCCTCTTCAGAACCTGCCCCCAAGGTTAAGCCTGCACCAGCGGTAGAGCCGGCGCCCCAGCCTGCACCCGCGCCCACTGACCAGCAAGCGCCCGCCCTCGACAAATCGGCTCCGATGAAGCAAGCCCAGCCGCCTGCAGCTCTGGCACCTTCGGAGAACTCACCGGCTTCGGCGCCTGCTGAGCCAGCCCCGGCCCAGGGCAAACAGCCGTCGGAAACCACGACCAAGCAAAAAAAGAAACCCACCGCAGGGCAAGCTGCACCGGATCAGCCTGCGATTGGAGCGCAACCTTCAACCGATCAGAAGCTTCCCGCCGGCGGAAAACCAGCCGATGGTAAACCGGCAGCTGTAACCCCAAATGAGAAGCCAATTCAGGGCCAGGCCGCAACGGACCCCAACGCCGCACCAATTTTCGACAGCCAGAAGGATGCAAAACGTCCGGGCAAGGACGGCACCCAACCTGTTCAGCAGTCGGGTAGCGATCAGGCCACCGCGCCTGCGGCTGCACCGGTAGACACGGGACCGCCACCTGCCGACGACAAGTCAGCGCAACAGGAGATCAAGCCTGCGAAGGTCGCACCGGTAACAGAAGAAAAGGGCACTCGCCGTGACAAGGCGCCTGATATCCAGCTGCCCGAACGCCCCAAAGGCGCCGATGTCCTCTCGGAGATTGGAGGTCGCATTATCGTCCAGTTCAACAACCAGACGATTGTCGAGAGCAACGAAACTCCACGCATGAAACGTGGCGCCAAGGATGTGTACTACGAGGATCTGCCGAGTGGGCGCACCCGCGAGACGATCATTCGCGACAATGGCGATCAAGTCGTCACGATCCGCAACCGCAACGGAGACGTCATACAGCGCTCGCGCATCACCCCCGATGGCCACGAGTATGTGTTGAGCTATGTCGACGAGAGTTATTACCAGGACTTGCACAATTGGCGCGATCCCGCAGATGACCTGCCACCGATCCGCCTCACCATCCCGCGCAACCAATACATCCTGGATTCGGAACTGGTCGAGGATCCAGGCGACTACTACAACTTCCTCGAACAGCCGCCGGTGGAAAAAGTCCAGCGCCTCTACTCGGTCGACGAGGTCAAGCGCTCGGCCCGTGTACGCGATATAGCGCGGCGCGTTGATCTCGACACTTTGAATTTCGAGACCGGTTCGGCATCGATCTCTGAAAGCGAAGTCAAAAAACTGCAAGGGGTGGCAGACGCAATGGAGCGGCTGCTGAAGAAGAACCCTGCTGAAACGTTCTTGATCGAAGGCCACACCGATGCTGTTGGTAGCGACAACGCAAACTTGGCCTTATCCGACCAGCGAGCAGAGGCGGTTGCCGAGGCCCTCACCAAGTCCTTCGGCATACCACCGGAGAATCTGACCACCCAAGGCTATGGCGAACGCTATCTTAAGGTGAACACGACAGGACCGGAACGACAGAACCGTCGCGTCGCGATTCGTCGGATCACGCCGCTGGTGGCACCTGTCGCAAACGCCAACTGACAAAGGCTCCTCGCGATTCGGCACGGTGCCGGCTCGCGAGGCACCACCGCACTACCGCCACGTCATTAAACCACGGCACCGTCGGAGTGGAGAGAAAGGGCCTTGAACATTGGTAAATTACGTCTCCATTTGAACAACTTCCGCGGCAACCTTCCCCGCTCGCCAAAGGTTGGGCCCGTCACCCGACTAGCAGCGATATTGGCATCGGTAGTAGCTATGACGAGGACTACGGCGACAATTCTGACTATTATCGTGATCGCTACCCGGATTATTATGGACAGGGCTACTATGAACTGTCGACCCCAATGTTTCTTTGCCGCGAACCTAGCGGCGCCTGGGAGTGTCCAGAGTACGGACACGGGAACATTCCGCCGGGGGCACGCAATGACCGTTGAGGGCTTCGAGCAGCGTCGCATAAGTGCGCTCAGCCAGATATGATCTGGATTGTGCAAATGGCGCCGTAGGAGGCGGCCATGTCCAGCCCGCCCGCTCTTCCACGCCTTGGCTGATCCTTGCCTTCCGCATTTTCTGCCAGAGCCCCACCCGCGCGCGTTTCCCTCCATCTCCTCGACCTGCGTCTTCGCACCATCCTGATACATCGCCTGCTCCAGCGCCTTGGCTTCACCGTCATCCTTTGTGGTCAGGATTGTGCGCCAATGCGGCTTGTCGAATATGCTGACGTGCAGGGTTAAGTTCCGCCTTACTCTACGTCGATAACCTTTCGGGCTGGCTTCTTCGCGGCTGGTCGACGACGCTTGACCGGAGCCGAGTTTTCGACGGGTGGTTCCGCCAGAAAGGCGCTGTGCACGCAGACACTCCGTCTTGGCAATCCTGGCTACGCGCTCGGCCTCGATCGCGAGCTTTGACTCGCGATCTGCACGCTCGATTCTCTCCTTGTCGATCCGTCGTTGAGTCAAGAAAGCCTCGCTGGGCTAACTGACCAATGGAATGTTTGCCCCGCTAAGAATGTTCCGCGTACTTAGCTCACTTTTTACCTTATCCGTCGAATATGTATTGAACATACGCCCGCGAACGTTGCCGAATGAAAAGGCCCGCCACCAGAGGCAGCGGGCGCTAGTTAGGGAGGAGTCACGAGCACCCCATTTGCTCGCGGATAGCCAAAACGGTACGCCTGGCTCACCTGGTTTTTAAGCTCGCGCCAGTTGAAGCCTTGCATATTCAAGCTGCGTGACTTTTCTGCCACAAGTTATGCAAACACAGCCACCCCGTTTGCCAGAGCCTGGAACCGTGACCGTGCGGTCGCGTTACCCCAGCATGCTCAAAAACATCGCGGCGAGCCAACATCGAGTGGATATCGGTGTCACTCCGCCTGCTGCAGCCTATGTCGGCCCTCGGCCCAGGCAATGGCCTCCTCGAGCCTGTCGTCGCCCCAAAAGGTCTCGCCGTCCACAACGAAGGCCGGAGAGCCGAAGATGCCGTAGCCTCGCGCCGCATCGGTCTCGGCCTTGAGTCGCTCATGAGCGGAAGGCGCGTTGGCCGCGGCGAACACAGCGTCCACGTCCTTTTCGAGCGGCGGCAACACATGCTCGAGATGGGCGCGATCGCCCAGCGCCATTCCTTCCAGATACCAGGCCCTGAAGCTCGCCAGTGTGTAGGCTTCGCACCAGCCGCCCTCCGCCGCCACCATAGCAACACGGTTGGCGAGAAGATCGGGATCCGTCGGCCAGATCGGTGCCTTGACGAAGGGCACCTCATGGGTAGCCGCCCGCCGCGCCACGTCGCGCCACATGTAGGAGACCTTCGCAACCTGGGTACGCAGCGCTATGTTGTTTTCGGCCATGACGGTCCGGACATTGAAAGGCCGCCACCGCACGGCAATACCCGCCTGCCTGGCCATCGCTCCAATGCGCATCACCGAAAGGTAGGCATAGCCGCTGCCGAAGAAGTAAAAGAAGTCGAACTGCCTCACGTCGCCCTCCATTGGTTTGTGTGAGAGAACGCGGCGCCAGCGATAGGTCGCTGCCTATCTGACGTCTCCGCCGACGATTTCATATCTCCCCGAAGTAGCGAGCACGCGCCTGGTCGTCCGACGGCGCCTCCGGCCCCAGCCCCAGCGCGTCCGGAACGCGCGTCGGATCGCCGGCAAAAAGCGCAAATGCGTGGTTACGTCGCTTGTCAGCAGCATCTCCACGATCGAACAGCAAGGCTGTCTGCATCGCCTCCAGTCGCCGCATCCGCCCGTAGAAGTCGTCATGGTCCGTGGCATAGGTCTCCGCTGCCGATCTCCAATCGGAGCTCTCCAGCAATCGGTCCCTCAGCAGTCGCACATCCCGAAGTGTCCTCGACAAGCCCCTGCCCCAGGCAGGGTCAGTGGCGGCCGCTGAGTCGCCAACCAGAACAACGCCATCTCGGTATGGGTCCTCGACCCAACGGTGCGATCCGTCGAAGCTGGCGAACGGACCAACTTGTCGTGCCCTATCGAACCAATGGCCGGGAGCGCCGACCGCCTTCAGCTGCCGTATCATCTCATCGACCGAATGGCGGCCGGACAGCCGCTTCGGCAGGACATCTTTGTGATAGATGAGATAAATTCGGTTGCGTCTGGGCGCGATGCGCATGGCGATTACCATTCGCCCGCCCGCGGGATCGTAGAAAAGATTGACAGTGTTCGCCGTCGGCCTCGCCTCGCGGGCGAGGAACTCCGAGCAATTAATGTTACCCTCCAGAACCATGCCCGCCGTGACCAGTTGCTCAGGGTCGTGCAGTACCTGGAAGCCGAGATGCGACCGCAGCCGTGAATCCCGTCCGTCCGCTAGAACGATGAGGCGGGCAGAGAACTCTCTGGCGTCGCCTCCGATACGAAGCCGTGGCAGATCTCCAAATGTCACTCCCGAGACCGCGTTCCCGCGCCTTACCGCGGTCCCGAGCGTTTCGGCACGTTTCAGGAGGACAGCTTGCATCTCGGCATGTGGAAATGTCACGCAGCAGGTGGCAGCCGGAGTCGTCGCAAGCAGATCACGCACTACGGGGGCTGAGCCATTTGTGAAACTTGAAAAGTATGCTGCCTCAATGGCGCACCTCTCAAGAAGCAGATCATAGATACCCAAGCGCTTCGCCTCGAGACTTCCCCAGGGCATGAGCACCTCGCCGCGGATTCGGTCCCTGAACTTTTCTTGGTGCTCGACGATGAGAATCCTGAGGCCGTGGCCTGCAAGGGCGATGGCAAGTGAAGAGCCCGCCAGACCACCGCCGACAATAATCAGGTCGTAGTCAACGACGGCGGCGCTAGACGATCGAGTTTTGCCGCTTCTTCCTGCTGACATCGCCCCACCGGTTAATATTTGAAGATGCTAATATATTTACCCCGCGCTGTCCGTGAGTCAAATCCCGGCGCCTGCGCGGTCATGCAAAGCAATGCTAGGCGTTCCTACGGCATAGGCGGACAGTCCGAGACTCATCGATGTCTGACATGCGGCGCATTGCAGACCGGCAGCGTTGGGCCGATGGCGGACTGACAGCTAACCGGAAGAGACCATACGAAGCTGTCATTCCACTATCGGGAAGGCGTCCTGACAAAGAAGTGGCCTTTACGCGCTAGGCTCACAAGGGACGGCGGGCAGTCAAATGGGTGACGGGTTTCAGCACTTCACGCGAAAGCTTGGGTGCAATCGCCCGGAGGGCGTTAGCCGAAACTATCGACGAGATGCCGACGCCTAAAGCTTTTCTGTCCGAGGCGTTGTCGGCGCATTTCGAGTGATTGCCGGGGCGTTGATACTTGTTCTCGTCGCAGGGCTGCCCAACCACTAACCGCAATCATATTCACGCCCGGTGTCTCGCACATATTCTACGATATCGGGGCGTGAAAGTAACGATGTTTCTCGAAATCAAGGAGATTAGCCAAGCGGACGACATTTGGTGAAGGGAAGCACGGCCACCGACGGCTTGAACGGAAGTGGCAAATCCCTCGCCGAGGCGATAGCCGCCGGGGCTTCTTGTGCCCGCTCTCCCGTTTCGACCCGGTAGGCGCGAACTGCCCCAGCTATGTTCTTCATCGCATGATCGCTTCGTTCGGGTTGAGGCGAAGCGAAATCTCGTACTCCTTGGCAGATTCCAAACAAGCATGCGTATTCCGATGAAGCCGGCCACCGATTCCGATTTGAAGCCGGCCAGTCATTCCGATTTCATTCCGGCCACCATTCCGATTTGAAGGCGGCCAGTTTTCGGTCTGATCCTGGGTCTCGTTGATGTTTGGGTTGGGTTTTGTTTCAGGTCAAGCTTCGGTGTTTTCGGGGACGATCGGCGGGCGCTGTTTTCGCATGCTTTCACCGGTGAGATCGATGCGATAGGCGTTGTGAACGAGGCGATCCAGGATGGCGTCGGCCAAAGTTGGGTTTGCAATAATTTCCCACCAGCGATCCACGGGCACCTGACTTGTGACGATGGTTGAGCGTCGTTCGTAGCGATCCTCAACGATCTCCAGGAGATCGCGGCGTTGGTCGTCATTGAGTTTTTCCGGTCCCCAGTCATCGAGGATCAGCAGGTCGGTCCTGGCAAGAGATTTGAGGATCCTGCCGTATCGCCCGTCGCCTCTTGCAAGCGCGAGGGCGGCGAACAGCCGGGGAACCCGGTGGTAGGCGACTGAGAAGTCTTCCCGGCAGGCCTGGTGGCCAAGAGCGCAGGCAAGCCAGCTTTTGCCGACGCCGGCTGGCCCGGTGACAAGAAGACCGTGATGCTTTCTGATCCAGTTGCAGCCGGCAAGCGCCATGAACATATTGCGGTCGAGGCCGCGTGCGGCGCGGAAGTCGGCATTCTCGATCTGCGCGTCATGGCGAAGCTTGGCAGCCCTGGCGCGAGCCTCGAAACGCTTCTGACGGCGCATGGTCGCCTCGCGTTCGAGCAGCATGGCAAGCCATTCGCCGTGCTCGAGGCCGCGCACTTCGGACTGTGCGTCGAGTTCCTGGAAAGCGGTTGCCATGCCGTAAAGGCCGAGCTCTCGCAGCATGTCGATGGTGGGATTGATCAGCATGGGTGGATCTCCTCAATGAAAGTAATCAGGGCCACGCAGATTGGCGTGATCGACGATGGCGGTTGGTTCGGTGGAATGGCGTGCGGCTTTGTGGTTGGCGATGAGCGAAGCAATGCTCTTGCAGTTCAGGCCACCGATCTCGACAGCGCGGGCTGACACGGATTCGGCCCGATTGCGATCGATGTCGCGAAACAGACGTAGGATGCCCAGACATGTTCGAAAGCCCTGCTCGGGATGCGGACGGCTGGCGAGAATTGCGATGACCAGACCTTCGGTCTGCGGCCCGATCGACGTGGCCCAGCGCCGAAAGCGCTCCGGCGTCCATTCGGCATAGCGCCGGTGGGAACTGGGCATGTGATCCGGATCGGTTCCATGGCGAGGACCTCCATAGCGGCGCTGATGCACCGCGACGCGCTTGCCGCGGTGGAAGATCTCAATGGTGCGCGCCGTTGCTCTCAGATCGACCTGCTGACGAATGAGGCTGTGGGGCACCGAATAAAAGAAGGTCTTGAACTCGACATGATAATCCGTCGAGACGCGAGCCAAACGCCATTCGGCAAACTCGTAATCCTCCAGTGGAAGACTGGCCAAAGCCGGGCGCTCGACGGTCTCGAAGAGCTGCCGGCGACTGACGCCCAGCCGGCGCATGACGTGGTCGTTGATGCGATCGAGTGCCCGGCCAATGGCGGCATTGGCTTCAGCAAGCGAGAAGAAGGTCTGATTGCGCAGACGCCCCAGAATGCAGGACTGGGCGAAACGCACTCCATTCTCCACTTTCGATTTATCCCGAGGCTTTCTTGGCCGTGCCGGAAGAACGCCGACGCCATAGTGGGAAGCCATCATGCCGTAGCTGCGGTTGATCTCGGGATCGTAGAAACTGGCGCGACTGACGCCAGACTTCAGATTGTCGGGAACGACGAGTCTGGGAACGCCGTGAAAAAAACGAAACATCCGGACATGCGAGCCAATCCAGTCGGGGAGCGTTTGCGTCCAGGTGGCCTCGGCAAAGGTGTAGCTGGACGCACCCAGCACCGCCACGAAGATCTCCGCCTCGCGGATCTCACCGGTCTTGCGATCGACAATCGGAATCTTTTTGCCGGAATAATCCACGAAGACCTTGTCGCCGGCCGCATGCTCCTGGCGCATCGTCGGTGACAGTCGCTGCTTAAATCCCCGTAGAAGTTCACAAAAGCGACTATAGCCGTAACCGTCGGGATGCGACCCGCGATACTCCTCCCACAGGATGAGCAAGGTGACGCCGGGCTTCTTGAGCTCGACCGCAAGATCGGCCCAGTTCGGTTCCGTGCGTCGCCGCGTGCCCTGTTTGACGCCGTTGCGACTGAAGAGCTTGTGCTCAAGCGCATCGTCGGTCAGCTCCCCCGGCAAGGGCCAGCTCAATCCAACCGCGGCTGCACGCTGCAGATTATCCTGCACCGTACTGCGCGCTATTCCCAATACGACCGCAATCTCGCGGGAGCTCGTCCCGCTTCCGGCAAGCCGCAGCATTTGTCTCAATTGTCTCATGGTCAGCCTTCTCTTTGCCGGCATCAAAATGTCCCCGTTCATGGCGAGGTGATTGATGCCAAAGTTGCTGACCCAGGAGGTAATCTTCAGTGCCGAAAACTGGCCGGCTTTTGATTGGAATGGTGGCCGGCTTCAAATCGGAATGGTGGCCGGTCTTTGATCGGAATGGCGGCCGGCTTCACGTCGGAATCCGCACAAGCAATCAAGCCGACTACATGCAAATCGGTTATGGGCCAAGTTTTGATGTCGCCCATGCTCAGTGCGAGATGCAAAAAGGATCGGTTGACCAAGGCTATATTGCTATCGGATCGCCCGGATTCTTTGCAGGGGCCGGAATCGGCAATGCTCTTGGCAACTTGGCCGCCGAAGATCAATATATGAAGAACTGTCTCATCCTAAGTGGATGGAAGCGCGCACTGCACGGACAGGGCGCTGCCGCTGCATCAGCCGTAGCCGCCGGTGCGCCGCCGACACCCTATGGGATCCAGCGCGCACCTGGCAGTTGGATCAACACGGCCCTTCTGGATTGGTCGGATGCGAACAACAAATGCGTCGCTGGCGACATGACCGCATATGGCACTCGAGCGAAGCTTGGGGCTCGACTTAGGGCGGCTGGCGTCAACCCGGCACCGGTCTGATGGTTGGCGGGACGACGATCTGGCGCCGGGGATCGCTGCTCTGCCTGAGCGCCCTTCTGGGAGTCAGCGGGTGCGGCCTGACTACCTCAACCACTACGACTCCGTGACGCTCGCCGCCGGCGAAGCCAACCGGGCCAACAGCATCGCCCAGACCGTCGACCCGTTCAACCCGAATAGCCAGAACACGCACATTGAGAGCGATGGGCAGCCGATCGCCGGCGTCGTTCAACGATATCGGGGGACGACGTTGGGGCCTGCACCGCAAGCTGGCATCGTGGTGAATGTCGGTTCAGGCGAACAACATCCTTGCGACCTTCAAATACAAACGGACAGCGCGGGCAAGCTTTGCGGCGGCCGAGCTGCTGAGGCGAAGCCAGGCGGTCGTACGGGTCACGAGACGGGCTACTAACGGGGCCGAGAGAGACAGACGAACGTGGGCAAAGTCCAGCGTCATGAAGGTGCCGATCAGACCGGTGGCGAAAGAACGCCAAGAAGCGGCACCGCGGGTTTTGGCGGCTGGAGTATTTGTTCGCGCTGATCCTTGTGCCCGTGGCCGTGATCCTCTCTCAGAACCCCGATATCATCGGCGCGGCACCAAGCCTCATGCCACCTGAAGGCATTGTCGACGCGGCTCCCAGCACTTCCCTCTTTGGCGTCGGTTGCAACATCAAAGGAAATATCTCGATCAACACCGGGGAGCACATTTATCACGTCCCCGGCCAAAAACATTACATCGAGACGATCATCCGGCCAGAGTATGGCGAGCGATGGTTCTGTAGTGAGGCCGAGGCCGTCGCGGCTGGTTGGCGGAAGGCCAGGCGGTGATAGCGCGGACGTTGAAATACCAGATTGCAGTAGCCGCTTTGCTGGCCAGTGTTGTTGGATCTCAAGCTGACACGCGGCGGGGTGATTTCACCAATGCTCTTTGGTATTCGTCTAAGTGCCCAGCCTATGAACTCGACCCTGATATAGCCATGGGGTAGCAGTTTCCATAGGGCTTCCGGATACCCCAAGTTCAATCATAGTTGCAGAAAACGAGGGCGAACAGTCCATGCTCTCGAACGTAGCGCCATTCGCTGGGCGTCCCGAAGCATCACAACTCCCGCAAGACGTGTGCCGCTGGGCATACTCAATGTTTGGGCCAGATGGAACAAAGATCAAAGGGCTGATGAGAATACGGACCAAGGGATGACAACTGGCGTCCTAGTTGCGGCCTCGCTATCTGCCTAAGCGTCGGCATCGGGATGGCAATCGCCGGCTAAGGGCCGAAGCTGATCGCCGCGCCTACGAAGGTCTTTGACCCTGAAAGCGTGAAGGTGAAATCATCCGTGGCGGTCGCCGCAGACGTGGCGATAACCGTGACGACATGCCTGGGGTAATTGGGCATTCGGTCCCAAACATGAGTTCGCTATTTACGGCTTGACCCCTTTCTTTGCGGAAAGGTTGCGCATCTTGATGGTGATGCCCTCGGGCTGGATCGCAGTGAACTGCGACGTGAGCCCGTATTTCTCCCATTCGGGCCCGAAGCCCGCCATCACCGGACCTACACAAAAGGTAAACCACTTCGGATTCTTCGCGACACCAGGCTCGCACTGATTGGTGATATAGCAATGCGGTGCCTGGTTGGTTGGAACGTTGTCGGCAGAATAGATCAACTTGTCGTCGCAGGTGACTCTGATCCAGCCCGTCCTGTCGGCCGCCCATCGTACCTTCATGGAAAAGGCCACCCAGGAACCGAAACGCGCCGGTGACTGGCACTCATTGCCGAGGAAGGTAACGCCCTTGGTTGCGTCTACCTTCAGCATATAAAGAAAATTGTGGATGAACGGCCCCTCCCAACTGGCGATGCGGAGGCGGCTGTCCAATCCGCCCGGCAGAAAGCCCATCGCGTGGCCGTTGAAAAAGCCGGGATAGTTGAACGATGGATCGACCCACAGGTCGAAGCGATAGTCCATGCTCTCGCCTATCTTGCCGTCCGGCCCGATCAATGTGGCGCGTACATTGCCGTTGTGGCAGTCATTCTCGCCACGGCCGTCACCGTAGTCCACGCTGCTGCATTTGCGATCGAATATCTGGAAAGTGGTGACGCCGCCCTTGGTCACCGGTCTCAATGGCCCATTCAGCCCATTGTTCTTAAACCCGACAGGAAACTTGTCGGCCAGCGCGGAACTTGAAAAGAGCGCCGCCACCAACGTCACAAACAGGAGAATGCACCGTTTCATGCTCCCCTCCCAATTCTGACAGGCGAGGCTATCAGCGAGGTGCCGGTCAGGCAATCAAGCGCTGGCCGTCGCAGACAGAGGAATCGACCTTACGGGAAACACGGAGCCGACCGGTTGGGCTCGGGGCACGCTTGCACCAGTGGTCATGCCGGCCAGCAAGTCGCTCACGGCGCCGATCCCGGCCGGCAAGCTACTGCTGTTTCGACACAAGCTGACGCACAAAGGCCAACGCTTGGCGTTTGCAACCGCTACTCACCATCCATCCAAGAACGTCCAGCGGATTTTGGGGAATGGCGTTCTGCGGAAACACCTTGATCTCGATCAACGCCGATGTCTTGTTGGTCTCGACAACGAAAGATTTCACCGGGGCAGGAACAGGGTCCGGAAGCGAGTAAGTGGGCTTGCCGGCGCTCCAGACCAAGCCGGTCAAGGACTGCCCACCGCCGAAGCGAACCGAGAACACTACCCTCTCTCCGATCCCGCGGCGTGCAAGAACCACGTCGCCATTGCGGATGCAGCCGGGAGCGGATTCTTCGATGGAAATCGCCCAGGGATCGTCAAGTCCACTTGGTTTGGATTGGCCGGCCGTGGTGCGCGCGCTTCCGATGGACTCGCTTCTCTGGCGCTCGTTGGTCAATAGGCTCGCTATCAGCGCAAGATTCGAGGGTCCCGCCTGCCCGTCGCCTGCCCCCGGCGAACTGTTGGGCGTCAAGGCATCCTCTGTGACCACGAAGGCAGCAGGCCCTGAAATTGGATTCACGCTGCCGTCCTCGCCGAGCAAGGTGACGACTGTACCGGCCGGCACGTTGATAACGTCGCTTGGCGCGAAGACCTTGCCTGGCGGCAGTTCTTCCACAACCGGCTCAGTCGACAGGACCACATATTGGCTGCCGGCCACTGCGCATTGCGCCGTCACGACAACGGCCATGGCAAGGGTCAGAGAGGCGATTTGCGAGATCGAACGCATACGGCTTATCATGGCCCTATTTGTCGGCAAGATGAATGTCTGCCCGGAAGTGTCCGCTTGCAAGACGGCCATGGTAAAAAGCGATCAGAGCGTCTTGCGGATAGTTTGCGACCAACAGCTCAAACGCCGCTGTCGCGAGCTTGTTGTCGTTGGCAAGTAGGGCGTAAGCCTTGGCATACTCTTCGCAAAGTATCGAATTTTCCGACGTAGGGCTCATTGCCTCGAAGGCCTCGATGCCTTGGTTCTTGCCCTTAAGGTGCAGAACTCCTGCAGGGCGCAGCAAGAAGCGCGTTGTCCTTTTCGCGACTTCCGAGCTAATGCAATTTTTCGTGCCTATGTACTTGTTTGCGCCCTCCAGTCGGGCCGCAGTGTTTACCGTGTCTCCAATGGCCGTGTAATTGAAGAACCGATTTCCCCCGAAGTTGCCGACAATCGCCGGCCCGCTGTGGATACCTATGCGGGTAGCGCCGAATGAATGGCCTCGTCCCCGCTCTCGCAGCCGCTGCGCCAGATCCTGCACTGCCAATGCCAGGGACACCGCGCGCTCTGCCTGGTCATCTTGCGCTGCCGGGGCCCCGAAGAAGCCGACCACAGCATCGCCGATGACCTTGTCGACCGTTGCACCATGCTCGATGAACAACTCGCAGAGCCCGTCCAGATATTCGTTCAGTATGTCTGCCAGCACCTCTGGCGCCAGCTTCTCGCTGAGTGATGTAAATCCCTCGACATCCGTGAACACGCAGGTGATCTCACGGCGCTCGCCACCGAGATGGAGAGCGTCGGGCTCCTTGACGATCGCTGCAACGACGGCCGGACTGACATATTTCGAGAACGCGCTCTGAATGAAGCGGCGAGCGTTCGCGTCCCGTCTCCAAGCCAGGAAGCCAGTAAAGGCCGACAGACCGAGGACAAGCAATGCCGGGGCGACCATCGGAACGATGATCGCAAACCTCGCGAAGGCCCACGCCTCACCGATCCACACCAGCAGCACCGCACCGGCGACCGCAACAGGTTTGAAGACCACCGGGATCGGCCGCGAAACGATCCACAGGCAGAACAGCCCGGCAAGAAACATCGGCGCGTATCCCACCGCAGGCCAAGGGATCGATACTGTGTCCCCGGACAAGAGCCCGGCCAACGCGTGGGCATGGATGGCGACGCCAGGCAGAACACCAGTTTCCGCGCCGCTCAACAACGCGAACGGTGTTGGATGACGGTCTATCTGCTGCAGGTCCAGGCCGATAAGCACATATTTTCCCTCGAACCAACTCAGCGGTGCCAGCGGAACGGCCTGTGCCGGATAAGTCGGAAAGTTGAAGGGCAAGCTGTTGGCTGTGCGGTAATAGGCCATTTCCTTCGGCCCGGGGTCGCGACCAATGCCTGTCGATGCTGCAATCGCGGCAGCAAAGCTTGGCGTCCAGCCCTCTTTCGATTGTCGACCGGGAAAAGCCCCACGGACCACGCCGTCGAGATTGTCGTGCAACAACGCGGCAAGGCCCCTCTTTGCCGACGGGGCGAACGCGTTGAGATAGTCGAACTGCCTCGGGGTGAGGCCGTCAATGCGCGACGCGGAGGCGATCACGACGGGCACGCTGGCGGTTTCGATAACCGTCTCCAGCCGGGCATCCTTTTGCGGCTCCGTTGGCTGGTCGAACAGCAGGTCGATACCGATGACAAGCGGGTGAGCCGACTCGATCCGGGCTACGATGTCGGCCAGGAAGCCGCGGTCCAACGGTGAGCGGTATGGAAATTTCGCCAGGGTTTGTTCTGTTATTGCGACCACAACGATGTTGGGCGGAGCGCGAGTGAATGGCGAGATCGAGACCATCATCACATCGCGCAGAACATTCTCCAAGGGCGGTGAAACGAGAGCAGTCGAGATGCACAGCAGAACCAGATAGGCGAGCGAAGCGGCGATGCCACCTCGCCGGAGGCTGACGATCCCTCTAGGTATTCGCACTCCGAAATAGCCCCCTAAGCCAGTGGAAGCGCCACTCGCCGCCAGCATACCCGTTCGGCCCTATCAGGCAAATTGTCACCTGTTTTGCCTGGGAATGCAGGGCTGGCGCCAAAACGGGTGTCCGCCGAAAGCCACCTCCCTGCGCCGACCATTCGTCCGCAGCCCGGGGCAAAGCTCTTTTCGGTTGCATTAGCCTCTGCTACATTTCCCTGGGGGAGCCGTCTCTGCCATGCGCAGCGCTTTCATCCTGTTGGTTTTATTGTTTGTTGCTGTTGCGGGACAGGCAGCCGCCGAGAAACGGGTGGCGCTGGTAATTGGCAACTCGGCCTACCAACACGCCGCACAGCTCGCCAATCCGAAGAACGATTCGTCCGATATGAATGCCAAGCTTCAAAGCCTTGGCTTCGAGGTTGTCAGTGGCCAGGACCTCGACCTCGCGGGAATGCGTCGTACGGTGCGCCAGTTCCTGGACAGGCTCGACGGCGCCGACATGGCGCTGTTCTTCTATGCCGGGCATGGACTGCAGGTGAACGGCAACAACTACATGGTGCCGGTCGATGCCCAGCTCTCCAGCTACAATGACCTCGACTTCGAGGCCCTTCCGATAGACCTCGTCCTTTCAGCGATGGAGCGCAGCACCAAGGTCAACCTCATCTTTCTGGATGCCTGCCGGGACAATCCGTTCGCCGAGAAGCTGTCCCGCTCGATGGGGACGCGCTCAGGCTCCGTGAGCCGGGGGCTGGCCAGGCTTGGCAGCGGAGTCGGCTCGCTCATAGCTTTCGCGACGCAACCGGGCAATGTCGCCATGGACGGAGCGGGGCGGAATTCTCCATTCACGAGCGCACTGGTCGCTCACCTTGGCACACCGGGGCAGGACATCATGCGCGAACTCATCGATGTGCGCCGCGACGTGCTGGCGGCCACGGATGGCAAGCAAGTGCCGTGGGAGAACTCTTCGCTGACTGGCGAAGTCGTGTTGAAGCCTTTCCCCGAGGAACCGAAAGCGGCATCTGCCCCCACTTCACAGTCGGCGCCGCCGGACAATGCTGTCGAGCTTGCTTATTGGGCGACGATCAAGGACTCGACCGACAAGAGCTTCTTCGAGGCGTATTTGCAGCAATTTCCGGGCGGCGTTTTTGCCCCCCTTGCGAGGTTGAAGATCGACGCGATCGACAAGCGCATGGAAGCGGAACGGCAGGCGGCGCACCTGCCGGAGGCGGGGCGCGCCACCAACGCGACCGACGATGCCAAGGGGACGGAAGTCGCAAGCCTTGAGCATCGCGACCCGCTCGTCCAGTCATCTGCACCTGGCACAGACGCCAGCGAACTTGCGCGCGCCACTCAAAGGGAACTCTTGCGCATAGGATGCCTTTGGGGACGGGCTACCGGAGAGTGGGGAGCCGACAGCCGCAAAGCGCTGCAGGCCTACGCGGATCGGCAAGGTGTCAGGCTTGCATCGCTGGAACCGACGGCGGAAATTCTGGAAAGGCTAAGGGCGCTCGGAGGCCGTGTCTGCCCGCTTGCTTGCGAGCACGGAATGAGGGTGCAAGGCGATCATTGTGTGCCGCAGGCCAGCGGCCTGAGCGCGTTTGACGGCACCTGGAGATTGGTCAGACGAGCTACAACGAACTGCGGCGATTGGCGAGAACTCTCATCGTCCGTCGTCATCAGTGACGGCAAAGTATCGTCTGATTCCGGATTTACAGGAAGTATTTCGAGCAGTGGCGCGATCAATATGAAGCAGACCTTTGTCTATAAAGGAAGAACAGGCGGCAACACCCTGACTGGCGTCATAAGGGGTGACAATGGAACGGGCAAATTCAAAGGGACAGGAGCTGGCAGCGGGTGTTCAGGAAAAATTATCATGGATAGGATGTAGAAATACGGCGTCGGCTGTCACCCGCATCGGCGTCATTCTATCAACCCTCAGCGCCGGCACTTGGCCGTCGGCGGCGCCGGCACGGTCGCCGGTCCGGATGTCCGCAAATGTGAAACGGCAAATTGGCGGGCTTCGTGGTGCCGCGAACAGCGGCTGCTTTCAGGACTAACAGACGATGATCACTGCGACTGAGGTGTGGCGCTAAGCAGCGATGTCCGCAGTGGGGCCGCAAGAAGACGGTCCGGTTCCGAGACGAACCACCCAGAAAGTTGCCGTGCAGGGGGGTCGTGCCAACAAAGGAATTCAATCCATTCGCATCGCGCTCGTTTTTAGTAGGCTGTCGCGAGGAAAGGTTGAGGATCTGGCGTGACGCTAGTCAACGATCGTCTTCTCGAAAGCAAGATGACGAAGGTGGAGCAGGCGCGAGCCTGGAGCCCGCGCGTCATCTCGAAATTCGAGACACTGATCAACAGCGCCGACGACCACTCTCAGTTTCGCGGCATGCTGTGTATCTCCATCCGAACCGGTCCTCCCTTTTTGCAACTCGTGCAGAAAAGAGCGCGCTCCACCGAGCTGAACAGAGCTTCCTTGCCGTAGCGCTTGATCAAGCTTGCCGGCTTCACTTCCGCATGATGCGAGCAGGTCGTGCACCACGCTCGCAGCGTGTGCCAGCTGCGCAGGTCGCCCAGCGCGACGTCTAGTCCGGCGTGAATACTGCCGTCGATGATCGTCTGCGGCGGGACCTTCACTTCGCCCGGTGTAATGATCTTCTCCATAACGTGGCGGCTGTTGTAGTGGATCAGCAGCATGCCCGGCCGGCGCCGGATGGCGGCGTGCCAGGCCGCCTGGCTCACCATTGCATCCGGCGATCGACAGATGGTTTCGAGATGCGTCTTCTCCTCTCGGTCCCATACCTCGATCCGGAAATTGTCTTCGGCAGTGTCCACCATTTAGGGGCGCGCCTTATGCCAGCCGCGAGAAAAGCCATTGGAGATCGCCGCGCGCGACAAAGCGAGTTCCCGTTCAAGTTCGGCGTTCCTAGCCAGAGCGGTCAGCAAGGCGACCACAGCGTCGCCCCCGGCTGCAGCAATAGCTTGCTGGGCCGCCAACTCCAATTCGGACATAGCTTCGCCGATCGGCGCATTTTGGCGCTTTCCCATGGCCCTTTTCCTGCTCAGATAGATCAGGAATAAGGAACATATTCCTGTCCGGTCAAGAGGCGCTTGACTATTTTGTTCTCATTTCGTTCACTGTCGGCAGGACAGCCACACCGTAGGATCGGGAAGCCTGTCGATCGAGGAAATGTCATGTGCGGCCGCTACACCCGATATCTGACATGGTCGGAAATCCACCGACTCTACCGGCTCACGGCGCCGGCGGAAATCGGCCGCAATGACGAGCGGCGCTACAACATCGCGCCGACGCAGGACGTGCCTTTCGTCACCGCCGGCGAGAACGGGAACCACCGCCTGCGGGAGGGGGGATGGTGGCTCGTTCCGTTCTGGGCAAAGGAAATGCCTAAGGCGGCCATGTTCAACGCCAGGATTGAAAGCATCGACACGACGCCGGCCTTCCGCGACGCCTTCAAGTCGAAACGCTGCCTGATCCCGGCTGATGGCTTCTACGAATGGACGATTTCGCCAGCCGACGGCAAGAAAGATCCCTGGCACATCTACCTGCCGGGCCACGCGCCTTTCTCGTTTGCGGGTCTATGGGCACACAACTCCAATCTCGATATCACCAGCTGCACTATCATCACCGAGCCCGCAGGCGAGCCGATGAAGAACCTGCACGACCGTCAGCCGGTCATTCTCGACCAGACCTATTACGACGCATGGCTCGACCCGGCGACGCCGAAGGAATATCTGAAAGATATCCTCAGCCACGACATCGACGGCCAGTTGCAGTTCAACCGAGTTGGGCGCGACGTCAATTCGACCGTCATAAACAAGCAGCCGAATGATCAGCCTGCCCTGGTCGGACCGATAAATCCGCTATGAGCGACGAACCAATCAAGCTTGCCGAAGGCATGATGGCGGCGCCGCACGTCTGCGAGTTTGAAGGATGCGGGAAGCGCGCGCCGTTCGGATTTGCCAAGCCGAGACAGCCATCGCACTGGTTCTGTTTCGAACATCGAGAACACGGCGACCGCTATTTGGCGGGGGTGAGATGATCAGTCGACCAAGAGAAGCGAACGATTATCCAGACCGAGTCATCGACTGCCAGGAGGCAATGGAGCCCGGCTTCCAGGCCATCGTTGATTGCATGCTGGAGGCTGGCTGGTCGCGCGGCGAAATGCTGCGGTCACTGAAGCGGCTGATCGCGGCGGACAACATGACCCAGAGAGAGAACGCCAGGACGGAAACACAGCTTGCCATTGCGCGCGCCATGATGCGCGCCGGGAAGCCTTTATAGCTGAGGGATTGTAGGCACAGCACCAGCCGCAGTTACTCGAAGGCGGACCTGGGGCCCGCCTTCGACGTCCGGCCTAGGTTCAGCCGCCCATCTTCTTTGCCATGGCGCAGAAATCTGCGTGCGACTTGTTGAGCGTGGTATCGCCGCAATCTTTCAAAACCGCTTTCTGTTCATCAGGTTTCATAGCCGTCCATCCTCTAAGACCGCCGCTGGGGTGATCGCCTTCAGCCGCTGCGGCGATCCGGCCAGTGGCGAATATGAGGACGCCCGGGTGTTCTGTTCCTACGGGTCGTTGCCCGTATTGGAGGTCGAGACCGCAATCGCCTGCTAGGCAAATGCGATCGAAACCACCACGCGAGCTTGTTGTGTTCAGGCCGACTCGGGACCCCCACCGCTGGAACCAATATCCACACGGGCTGTTGAGCTGTGCTGGTACAAATGTTCCGCGGTACATTTCCACCCGATTGGCGTGCTCGACACACGAAGTCAAAGCAAGAAGCCGCCTGTGGGAAACAATATGAAATTCGTTAAGGTTGCAGCGCCGTTGGCATTGTTTTGCGCGCTTGGTGTCAGCCCGGCGTTCGCTGTATGCAATATCTCCGATGCGAAACTCGAGGAGGCCGTGCTCAAGAGCCCTGAGTTGCGCAAGCCAGAAAACCGATACCTGGTCCATGACCTGCGCACCTTGAGGGATGCGGCGTTCGTTCTATGGACATACGGTTTGCACGACGATTGCGAGCGCGTGCTCGCCAATATCCGCCAACTGATCGCCGCGCCGTCAATGGCCAAGCTCGCGGGTAATGATGAGGATCTTGCCGATGAGCAATTGGCAGCAGGCGAACCTAAGCAGCATGAAGGTGGGGGTATCCAGGGCAATCGTGACGCCCCAGACGCCCGCCCGCTCATCAATCTCGACGACCTTGGACCTGGCCTTCGCGTCGACGAGATCGTCGGCTCCGAGGTCCGCAGCTCGGATGACAAGATCGTTGGCGAAGTTCGAAATGTCGTGATTGGCACGAAGGACCGATGGGACTACGCAGTCGTTGCCTCAGGTGGGTTCTTTATCGCCGGTAGGGACAGCATCGTCGTCCCGCTACGTTATCTTCAAGTGAACGAGGAGCGGACAAGCTTCTACCTCCGCATCTCCAGCGCCGATGTCAAAGCCGTGCCGTTGATGCCCGACCAGAAATATCTGTGGCTTGCGGATGAAGCGTGGCGAGCGAAGAACGATGCGATCTTCCAGAAGTTGATCCCGGACCCGGTTCGCTCTGGAACCCCGTCGGTCCCACAAGCCAATACCGACTCCAAGTGAAAGATCGAGCCAAGCCAGCTCGTTCCCTGGCGGTCGAGACCTCGATCACGTGTTAGGCGAACGCACGAGCCTTCACGCGCACTTCTTGCGTTCAGCTACCTCGACACCAAGCCGGAACGCCTGGCCGTCCGCGTAGGAGCGCGCGTAACTTTCGGCCTCGAAAGGGAAGGTCAGCGTGTTGCCGTAGGCTGTCACGCGGACGGTCCATTTCTTGTCGCGAATGATTTCGACTGCGTGCTCGGGCGATCCCATGTGTCCTCCCACGATCACCAAGTGAGGGCACGGAGATAGCGTCGCAAAAGTCGTTTGAATGCAAACAATTCGACACGTCGGTGTCGTAATGGCGTTGGTCCGGTCAAATGGCCTGTTGCCCAGCCTCCGGATGGTGCGTCTACTATCGAGATTCAGACGACCAGGGGAAATTGAGATATTGATCGCGGCTGTCGTAGCAGATGTTGCCATACATCCGTAGATAGCCATCTCTTCGCGCCGGATCGGCATAGACCGCGCCTGGATTGGCAAGATCCTTTTGATAGTCGCCAAGGTTTTGCGCCGTGATGACGTGCGGCAGGATATCCATCGCTTGCGGGATCGGCTTTCCCTCGAGCCAGTCGGCCACATGCTGGCCCATCGCATATCCGAAGACAGGCGAATTCAGGCTGACCGTCATCTTGTAGGGACCTCCCTTTGTGATTTCGGCTATTGCCTCGGGCTCGCCGTCGATCCCTCCGATGAACTGATCCGGCCTGTCCTTGCCAGCCTCCCGCAGCGCCTGCAGGGCGCCAAGGACGACACCATCGGCGCCCAGCACCACGTCCACATGCGGATGCGCCTGGATGACCATCCGCATCGTGGCCAATCCTCCTTCCTTGCTGACGGGATTGGGGGAGATATCGGCTACGATGCGCACGTCTGGCAGCGTGTCGAGCGCATCGCGGATGGCGACGAAACGCGGCGTGAGAAATTGCAGGCTGTCCTGGGTCAGCAGCACCACGTCGGCTCGGCCGTGGAACTTGTCCTTGATATACGCGACCGCCGCGTCTCCCAGTTCCTTCCCGGTGAGATATTGCGGCGCGTTGAGCAGCGACGTTGCCGGCGGTGCGACGACCGTGCTGACATAGGTTCCCGACCACATGGCCTTTTGCAGGCTGGGGGCCAGCGCCGCCGGGTCTACGGGAGACACAACGATCCCTCCCACCCGCTCGGCGCGCAGCGCCTCGACGTCCGAGATCATCTTGGCGCTGTCATTGGCGGCGAGGGCGACACGATATTCCAGATGGTTGTCTTCGGCCGCCTGAGCCAGGCCATGATCGACACCCTCGATGAACTCACGCTTGTTGTCCTTGGCGAATGCCAGGATCGGCTTGAGGTCGGTTGGCTTCGAGCAGCTCGGCGCCGTTGGAACGAATGGCTGTAGAACCGTCGGAACGGTAATGCCGGGTGACCCCTCGGCCAACGAGGCGACATTGGTTGCGAGCAGCAGAGCAGCGATCGGCAGCACCTGCTGCATGGCGAATCTACCGGTCTGCCAAAACATCGAACTCTCCACCTGAAGAAAACGCCGGGCGCATCCTTGCATGACCCATGGCGGAGGCAAAGCCTGCCAGCGCGCATAGCCCGTCACTGCGGCAGGGCAAAGCTCAGAGCCACCGCTGTCCCGGGATCGCGTGCCTGATAGGCAACATCGGCGTCGATGCTTCTTGCCATTGCCTTGATGATGCGCGTTCCCAAGCCGGTGCCCTTGATGACGTTGCCGGCGTTGCCGACGCCGTCGTCCTCGACGGTCAGCAAAGCGCGACCCGGCCCGTCCTCGCGCAGCAATACGCGTACATCGCCGGATTTATCGGGATAGGCATATTTGAAGGCATTGGTGACCAATTCGGTCACGATCACCCCGAGATTGATCGTGGCGTCGATGCCGAGTATCAGCGGCGCCAGATCGCTGATCAGGTTGGCGCCGTGCCCCTGGCCACGCATCGAGCCGCCAAGGTTTTCCAGGAGGCCGCCGAGATAGCCGTCGAGTTCGACGATGCCGACCGAGCCGGAGGTGTAGAGGCGCTTGTGCACCGAGGCTATGGCGAAGATGCGCGCTTGGGTTTCGGCAAGCGCATCCTTGGCACCCTTGTCCGTCAACACATTGGCCTGCAGGTTGACCAGCGATGAGACCATTGCAAGGCTGTTGGCGACCCGGTGGTTGACCTCGGCCAGCAGGAGTTCGGCGCGGTCGCGCGCCGCACGCACCTGCGCCTCGGCGGCTTCCTTCTCGGCGACGAGGCGTGCCTTGGCGACAGCCTGATCGAGAGCGGAGGCCAGAAGGGCTATGAAGTCGTCACCGATCGTCTTCGGCACGAAGTCGCTAGCCCCGGCCTTCAGGGCGGCCACCGCGACGCTCATTTCGGAAGAGCCTGTTACATAGACGGCGGGGGGAGCAGCGCCGCGCGTTGCAAGCCTTGCCAGGAATTCAAGCCCGGTCCCGGCTCCCAGATAGTGGTCGAGCGCCAGGACGTCGAAGCCGCCTTCCTCAAGTCTGGTCAGAGCCTGTTCCGGGCTGGAAGCATGCTCGACGACGAAACCGAGGCGGCCGAGCTTCTTCTGTACGAGGCGCGCGAGCGCGTCGTCGTCATCGATGTAGAGGACCCTGGTTTCAGGCATCGCTTTTCAGGCCGTTTCCGGGACCTGAATGACGGTGAACAGGAGGCCGAGCTGCCTGATGGCGTTGGCGAAGCCTTCGTAGTTCACGGGCTTGGTGATGTAGACGTTGGCGCCGAGATCGTAGCAGCGCTGGATCTCGCGACTGTCGTCGGTCGTTGTCAGCACCACGACAGGAATCCGCTTGAGATGCTGATTGGCCTTGATTTGTTGCAGAATATCGAGGCCGGTCATGTCAGGCAGATTGAGATCGAGAAGGACAAGAAGATGACGGCCGACGCTCGCATCGCCAGAGCCATCCGGCCCGAGCAGATAGGCGAGCGCGCTGGAACCGTTGGTGAAAGCCACGACATCGTTGTTGACGCCGGCGCGGCGAATGTTCTTCTCGATGAGACGCGCATGGCCCTCATCGTCCTCGATCATGACGATCGTTACAGGTTTGCCGGCTTGGCTCATGCAAACGCTCTTTCGTTTGATGCCGCGATCAGCGGCAGCTCTATCCTGAAAGTTGTCCCAACGTCGAGCTTTGATTTGACCGTGATATCGCCGCCTAGCCTGCGCAGGATGGCTCGTACATGCGCAAGTCCGATACCGTCGCCAGGCAGGTCCTGTAGACCCGATCGCCGAAACAGCTCGAAAATGCGTTCCACGTCCTGCTCGGCGACGCCGCGGCCATTGTCCTCGAAATCGATGGCGATGCGGCCACCGGGGATAATCCTTGCTCCGACCCTGATGCGAAGTGGCCGCGCGGGCGAGCGATATTTGGTCGCATTGTCGAAAAGGTTGGCAAAGACCTGCTCGAGCGACAGGCGATCGGCCTCGATCTCAACGCCTGCGAGATCGACGTCGATCTTCCCGCCCGCTTCCTTGACCTGATGCTGGAAGCTGGAGACGGTGCTTTCGATCAAAGACGCAAGTTGAATGGTTTCGGGCCGCAACGGCCTGCGTCCCTCGCGCGAAAGCTGGAGGATGGCGTTGATGAGCCCATCCATTTTGCTCGTCGACGAGCGGATGAAACCGATGGCTTCCGGCAGGTCCTCCGCCGCCGCCACTCGTGCGTTGGCAACGAGGGGGTCGGACGCGTTGGCGCCGATGCCGGACTTTTCGATGAGCGTCTGCAGGCTGGCGACGCCTGCTTCCAGCTCGCTGGTGAAACCCATGATGTTGACGAGAGGCGCGCGCAGGTCATGGGTGACGATGTATGCGAAGCGCTGAACCTCTTCATTGGCCCGCACCAGGTCGGCGGTGCGCTCGCGCACCCTGGTTTCCAGCCCGCTGTTGAGAGCCTCGAGGTTTCGCCGCGCGGCGCTGAGTTCGCGCGTGTGGCGCAAGAGCGACGCCCAGGCAAAGCCGACCACGATAACGATCGCTATGCCGCCGGCTATGGTGATCATGCGCAGCCAGGCGAAGTAGGACCGTTGTTCCGCCACCCGCGCGGTCAGCCGGTCGTCGGCCGCAAGGATGATGCCGTTGAAGTAGACGTTGGCCTGATCCATCAGCGTCTTGCCACGGTTGGAAGCGACGATCGCCGCCACGGCATCGTCCTTGCGCTGTCGCTTCAGGGCGACGGTCTTGTCCATTTCGGCAAGTTTTTCGCCGATGATTGCCTTGAGCTGGTCGATCGATGCCGCAGTCTCGGGTTCGCCGGCAACGAGGAGCTGCAACTTTTCGAACCGGCGAAGAGCCGAAGACTTTGCCGTATCGTAAGGCGAGAGATAGATCTCGTTGCCGTTTAAGAGGAAACCCCGCTGACTGGATTCCGCCGAGAGCAGCGAATTGCGGACATCGACGGCGGCGGTGCGCGTGTCGCGCGCCGCGATCACATCGTCGAAGCTGATGCGCGACTTCTCGGCGAGCAGGTATGTGGCGGTGACGATGCCCATCAGAACCAGCAGGCCCATCGCCAGCAGAGCGCTGGAGCCACGCAGCATGACCTTGTCGGTTGGATTTTCAGACAAATTCGTCTCACTGGTGCGCATTGGTGGCGTTATCTCTAGCGAGCGTTATACTTTCCCACAACCGACGCGCCGGCCAAACAAGGCTGTGTTCGCGTTGCATTGAGGGAGGGGACAAGTGACTTCGACTTTTACCGTCCATGATGCCAGCGGCTATGAGAAGCTCATGGGCCGATGGAGCCAGAAGCTTGCGCCGCTGTTCATAGATTTCGCGGGCATCTCGGCTGGCGAGTAGATCCTCGACGTCGGCTGCGGCACTGGCAGTCTGACATTTGCCCTGCTGAAGGCGGCTGACCTCAAGGAGATCACCGCCATCGACTATTCGCCGGTTTTCGTCGCTGAAACGATCAGGCGCAGCACTGATCCAAGAATAAAGGTTGAGCAGGGCGACGCCTGCGCGCTGGCCTTTGACGATGGAGCCTTCGATCGCTCGCTGGCGCTTCTGGTGCTGCATTTCGTCACCGACGCCGGCAAGGCTGTGGCCGAAATGCGCCGCGTCGTTCGGCCTGGCGGCGTCGTCGCCGCTTCTGTCTGGGATCATCTGGGAGGCATGCCGGGCATGCGCATGATGGTCCATACGGTTGCGGCGCTCAGCGAAGCCGGCCGCCAGTTTCGTGAGCGCTATTGCTACCAACCCATGATGAGGCCGGGAGAGATGAAGGCGACCTTCATTGAGCAAGGGCTTCTGGAGGTTAGCGCGACGCAGCTGATGATCCGGATGGATTACAGCAATTTTGACGACTATTGGTCGCCGATGGCCGCAGGCGAGGGCCCGTTCGGCAAGTTCTTGTCGTCCCTCGATGCGCCGGATCGCGCGAGAGCCGAGGCGGCGGTGCGCGAAGCATATCAGGCCGGCCAGCCGGACGGCCCGCGTTCCTTTGCCAATGTCGCCTGGGCTTGCAGGGGGGCGCGCCCTGAGAGCACCAAGAAGCCTGTCGCATCCGGCTGGGAGGGGGTGACAGTCCCTGGCCGAGGAAGGCGCTAGGAAGACTGGCGCGAGTTTTCCTCGTCCCGCGAGGCGCGTACTTCCGAGCCCTTTGGCGTTTCTGGCTCGGGCCGCTGCGGGTGCGCACCTGCCTCCAGCCCATGCGAATAAATCTGCGTCAGCAGGGAAGCGGCCGCACTTGCGCGATAGGACGTGCATCCGACCAGTTCACGTCCGCCGAGGCTGGCAGGTCTGTCGGCGACGCGGTCCCATACGGTCCACTGCAGGTTGGCCTCTTTCTGGCAAAAGAAGCGAGAATTGGGATTATCCGTTTTACTGATAAGGGGGTCCGGGATTTCTTCACCACTAAGTCACCCAAGAAAAATGGTGCTGAGCTTGGGATGAAATAGTGTATGCGAAATCATCTCCTTGACCGGGATCAAAATATTCTGGCGTCTAATTTAGAACCAACACACTCAAGGCGACACAAAGGAGGCGCCAACACGCCTCACGTTGCGAAATCAGGCCGCCTGTTGCCACCGGGTTACAGCGCCGATCGAGGGTCTGAGATACGAGTGACCGCAGCGCTTGAGTTTTCTGGATTGTTGGCGGGGGCCATCCCGGGAAGCCGCGTAGTACGAGGAAAAAAGCCCGTCGGCTTCGGTCGGCGGGTTTTTCTTTGCTGCTTTGTCCGAATGGGGGGGAAACGGCCAGTCCGCTATCGGGGCGAGCACGGCGGATAGCTGCCATTCGGCAGACGGGGCGTTCATCAATAAAAGTGCGGCGAGGAACCCATGACGGAGGCTCCAGATATCCGGGCCGCCAATTGTAGGGAAGCGCTTAAAGCGCGGCGATATTTCCGACGAGCGGACGCATTTCTACGGCTGCCCTTCCGTAATTCACCCTCCAGAGCGGCGATGTCGAGTGGGCAGAGGGGGCGATAACACGATGTCTTCCTGCTGCTGGAGCAAGCCGCCCTTTTCGGCCAGTCGCTTGCGCCTTTGTTCGCGGAAAACTGTCATGCCATAGCGGGTGATGCCATAGAACAACAGGCCAAAAATCAGCCCGAGTGGCACCGCACCGCACAGCATGGGCTTTAAGACCGGTGCCCACAGTTGCGAAATTGAAAGGGTCTGCAACATCTCACTCAGATGGGCTGGCCGTTCGTGACTTTGAATGTGGCCGTGCAACATGATCTTGCCGGTCTCCCAAGTCGCTCCCACAACAAACGGGAGGGTCAGCGGATTGCCAAAGACAAATGTTCCTAGCCCTGCCGCCACCATGTTTCCTGAAATCAGCCAGCACACGATGGCGGCAATGGCGAAATGGGACCCTAGTGGAAAGAAAGACGCGAAAATCCCAGCCGCCACCCCCGCCGCGACGGCGTTTGGAGTGGCATTCAGTCGGAGGATACGCTTTGAAACATACTGAAACGATCGCGAGAAGGAGCGGCGCGGCCACATATAAATGCGCAATCGCTCGAAGAGACCATCAGGATTTCGGCGTCTAAAGAGCACTCTCTTGCCCACTTCAAACGCGGTCGGTTGAACGGAGGGACCTCGTTTCTGAAAAAACGCAGCCTGTGCTGCTTTGTTCCGAATTTGCTGATCAACCGGTTGTCCGAAAGCGCAAGTGCGGATAGTCGGGCAACAGTCGGAAAAACCCAGGCTGAGAACGCGGCATAGTTTTGTGCCGAGTTGAATGGGTAGAGCGTCTGGTTATCGGCATTACGCCAATCCGTCCCTGCGTCGGGCGCCCCCTTTTTCGGCTCCCGCGCAATGCGCCACGGGCCGCCGGGCTTCTGAAGTGGCAGCACTTTTCACCTCAACAGCGCCCACGACCAATACGCACCAATTACCATTTGCACTGCGAACGCAGTGAACCTGAGACTGACTGCGACCTGGGTCGTGGAGACGAGGTGAATTATCGACTGAACTATTCGCGCGCCTAACAGTGTGGAGGCCAGCGGATCCGTGACATCTGTCTTTGAAATAATGATCGCGACTCCGAGCAGACCTCCGAAAATTGGAAGCCCTTCTATGCAGTTGGCGTGGGCGCGGGGTAACCTCTGCATAAAGGGGGAAAGCGGCCAGTTGCAGTTCAACCGAGTTGGGCGCGACGTCAATTCGACCGTCGTCAACAAGCAACCGAATGATCAGCCTGCCCTGGTCGGACCGATAAATCCGCTATGAGCGACGAACCAATTAAGCTTGCCGAAGGCATGATGGCGGCGCCGCGGCAAGGCGGGCGGATCGAAAATCACGCCTGCGAGTTTGAGGGATGCGGGAAGCGCGCGCCGTTCGGATTTGCGAAGCCTAGACAGCCGTCGCACTGGTTTTGTTTCGAGCATCGCGAACACGGCGACAGGTATTTGGCGGGGGCGAGATGATTAGTCGGCCAAGAGGAACGGGCGAATATCCAGACCGCGTCATCGACTGCCAGGAGGCGATGGAGCCGGGCTTCCAAGCCATCGTCGATTGCATGTTGGAGGTCGGCTGGACGCGCGGCGAGGTGCTGCGGTCACTGAAGCGGCTCATTGCCGCCGACAACATGACCCAGAAAGAGAATGCGAGAACGGAGGCTCAACTTGCCATTGCTAGGGCCATGATACGCGTTGGCAAGCCTTTCTAGCTGAGGGATTGCAGGCCCGGCACGAGCCGCAGTTACACGAAGGCGGACCTTAAGGGCCCGCCTTCGACGTCCGGCCTAGGTTCAGCCGCCCATCTTCTTTGCCATGGCGCAGAAATCTGCGTGCGACTTGTTGAGCGTGGTATCGCCGCAATCTTTCAACACCGCTTTCTGTTCATCAGGTTTCATAGCCGTCCATGCGGCCTTGAAATCCTTTTCCGTCTTCAAAGTTTTCATGCCGGCATCGGTGAAGAACGGCGACATCTTTGCCGGATCGTCGAGTGCAGATGTGTTGCCAGCGGCAAGAGCCGAACCGGTCATCATCGCAAGCGCCATCGCGCCCATTGTGAGCATCTTGAAGTTCATCTGAGTATCCTCCTGTCAGGCCATTCAACAAAACGTGACCTATAAAAGAAACGTCCATTTGCCCGGACCGGTTCCCGGCAGCGCCCTTACGAATTGGCGTTTATTAATCGCGCCAACGCTGGCCGGTTGGTCGCCGCAGACAGCCGCCTTCAGGTGTCCGTCGCATCTAATGGTTGGCAGACCAATCATCTCTGAGAGCTCGGCCTATTCGGGCAGGCCGGGGTCGTAATGCACAATCGCGTCCAGGATCGTTCGATAGAGGCTGTGGACCTCTTCGTCGATCTCGCTCCGCTTGACACCAATCGGCTTCGCGTCTGCGATCAGCTTGTGCGTGAGTTCGTCTACCGAGATGACGTCCGCCTTCGTCGTCTCAGGGACGTTGTTGGCCAGCCACTGCTCCAAAAAAATTGATTCCGCGCGTGCTCATGTCGCGATAAGCTCGCCCGCAAGGTTAAGTTCCGCCTTACTCAACCTCGATAATCTTTCGGGCTGGCTTCTTCCAAGCTGCTCGACGACACTTGGCCGGAGCCGGGTTGGCGACGGGTGGTTCCGCCAGAAGGCGCTGTGCTCGCAGCCGCTCCGTCTTGGCAATTCTGGCTGCTCGCTCATCCTCGATCGCCAGCTTCGCCTCGCGATCTGCACGCTCGATTCGTTCCCTATCGATCCGTCGCTGGGTCAAGAAAGCCTCCATGGGCTAGCTGACCGATGAATTCCTACCCGTCGAAAATGTTCCGCCTTTCTGGAATGGATTATCGCCCGCTTGGCCCGGTCGGTTCGATCACCGCGGACTCGTCGAGTTCGGCTTCTAGTTGATCACCGACGGGCCTGTTTTTGGCTCCGCCCGGTGCAGCGACTCCATCAAAACCCTGCAGCCAGGCATCGGCCAACTCCTGCCAGTAATCCGGCACGGCGCGTTCCTTGCCGTCCTTGCGCGCCTGTGCGCCATACATCCAGGCGTAGTTCACACGCTCCTGGTCCTTCTTAGCCACGGCCATCGTCAGCCTTCTCTTTCAATAGATCTGAACGCCAAGGCGCTCGTTCTTTCGCCACCGCACCACGGCCCGATATCTAGTGTCGTCGGCATGGATATGCAGGACGAACCTGTCAGGAATATCAACGCCGGGATCGACCCCGTAACTCCGCACCATGTGTGTGCTGGTTCTTGACGGAGCAATTGATGGTTACACCCTCGGCAATGATGACCCCATCCTTCAGGACAGCCGTTCGATGATGAGCACGTCGCTCAATAGGTGGATCATCGCTACCCATATCTCTCATTCCTCCCGAAAATCCTGCAGCGAAGCGTGCCGCAAATCCTCTTCGCCGCGCAAGTGCTTCATACGGTCGATGATGTCGGGCTTCATCTATTGCGTCGCCAGCCGCTTCATCCCCTTAGGCGCCGGCCCGGCGCGTTCTTGCGCGCCTGGCCATATCTAATCTTCCCAGAAGTCCCTCAGCGTCGCGTGGCGCAGCAGCTGCGCCACGCGAGCCTAATGAGGACCCTGCCCTTGTCCGATCAATCCGCTATGAGCGACGGCGCGATCCAGCCCTAGCGACCGAGCGGCCATCGCGAAAGCGAGACGAGTTCCGCCTCGTCTTTGATGCCGGCCATGTAGTTTGCGATAACCCGCGATGCGATCATATCTAGAGTGTCGAGGGACGGGCGAATTGACCTGGTTCGCACTGATACCTGGTTATGCCAGCGACACATGCGCCTCTTCGACAAGGTTGTAGAGGTTATCAGTCGGCGGGACGAGGCCGCGCTTCGATCCGTTGCGAAATGGGCCCGTGTGCCATCTTGGGGGGATCACATGATCCCGGTGCATACATGATCCCGCTCCGCCTCAAGGTCGAGACTGACGCTGTCGATCCATATGTGGTTCGGCTGCGGTCGTACGAAGGAAATCTCGGTTAGCGCTCGCTGGGCGAAGCTGGTCGGGTTGCGCAGCCCGGCGAGCCCGGATCTGCTTGAAGGCGTTACGGCTCGAAGCCGTGGTTGCGTTTTGGCAGAGCCGGGCGGCAACGGAGACATGTTGGAATAGTCTGGCACAGCACGATTACTGCGAGGTGCGCCTCCCGTTGAAACCATTGAGAAATTGGCGCGCACCCACCTCGCTGCTTTGGGGGGCACACCGCAAATCGAGGCGAAAACCACAACACAAACAACACCCCTACCGAGCCGCACATCGCGCTTCTTTATCCTGCCATCCCTCATCACTCCCTCTCACGGCCCACCTGCCCGCCGAAATTTTCGCGACGGAACAGGTCAAAATGCGATTGACCAGGAAGGCGGCGATCATTGTGATATCGCGGAGGGACCCTGCACGAACAGGCTGCGAACAGTGTGGTTCGGATCTGGCGCACCTTCACCACGCGAGCCGTCCGCTTGCGGCACGAGCGCGGTGAGATCGGTGACCGCTCGTCCCGCCTGTGCTCGCACGCTGGCTGAGGGGATCGCCGTGAACACGGTCTCGACGGGAACATCGCTTTCGCGCTCGCCTTGCGAAATTGCGCCATCCCATGTGTTCGCCAGGTGCGCGAACATCGTGGAATCGCGTGTGCGCGCCCTGCCCGCTCCGTGGCGTGCACGTGCCGAAATCAATGCAGCATCATCCATCAGCGATGCGAGCTTCCTGACGTAGTCGATCGTCTCACGCGGCAGCGGACGGCCGGTGGCAAGGTGCTCTTCGTAGCGCGCAGGCCCGGCATTGTAGGCGGCGAGGAACCCGTCACGGCCGAAGCGATCCAACATCTCGCGCAGGTAGGCTGCACCGGCAAGAATATTGTCGCGCGGCTGATAAGGATCGTCCCCAGGCGGTACCTGGTGTGCAGTTCATTCCACGTCGGCGGCATGATCTGCATCAAGCCCATTGCGCCCTTGCCCGACACGGCGTGAACATCACCAACGCTCTCGACATGCATGACGGCGCGAAGCAGCCGCTCGGGAATGGCAAAGCGCTTGGCGGCCTCGTGGATATGCGCCGACCACGGATCAGAAGGCAAGATGACGCTGCCGGGTTGCGCCGGCTGCTCACGATGCGCGGAAGGCTCTGCACAGACCGTAGTCGCCGGGAGCGCGAGCACGACGCTTGCAGACAGCACCGCAATGCCTCGGCAGATGAACGCATATGCACCACGATCCCGACGCGCCTCCAGCTTGCCGCCGTGCTCGCTTCCGTCAAGGGCAAGGCTGCGCCGGCCGAATCTGCTTGCCGCCACCTGCTGCGTGGTGAAAGTTCTGAACGACGGGCATGCGTCCGGCCGCCCTTGACCTTCGCTGCGCGCAGCGTCTGCCTGACGGCCGATCGGGTCGAAGGGTTTGACCGGCGCCCGATCGATCCAAGGGTATGACACGAGAGGCTCGCTGATGCGCAAGCGAAGCATCCGATCAGCCTCGCTCGTCGCGCTTCGACGGGCGGCTCCAGTGCAAGGCCCAGCCACTTTTCTCGGCATCGGACTGGAACAGATTGGCGCGGATCGGTTGCGTAAAAGATAAGCACCAGCCTTCTCGCCGGTGCGATCCCATGCCGCGCCAATCTCCATGCCGTCGCAAAAGACACGATGATCTGGGGCGTTTTCGGCATTCCTTTAAGCAAGGAGGATGGCGGTCTTGGCATCTCGTGTCAGCATCGAGATGGTGCGGAAGAGCCTGTCATCGGACGATTGAAGGAGCTCGATCTAGACAGAGACAGTGTCATTCGAAGTGCGAGGGATGAGTGGTCACGACTCGCTTAAACCGAGAGAGACAAGACGGTTTTGGCGCCAATGAATTGCAGCCGGTCATCTGACTTATGCCCGCTGATCCCGCTGTTAGCCCAAGAAAATTGGAAGCCGGGCCGTTGCGTCGGAAGTGCAACAAAGGCGGTCGATCCGCGTTAAAGCCTCGTCCAAACATGGGAGCTTCGGTGATGGACCCGGCGACTGCGGCAGTGATGATTTTGCTTTCGTGCAGCCCGAATGCGCCTCTTGTCTGCAAGCCAATTAACATGCCCCCGGCAGTGTATTCGTCGCTTGGCGAGTGCCTGACTTCATTGAAAAGCAGGCTGGCTAGCGCTCCCAGGGGCGAAATTGTCGGCCGCTGCCGCAGAATCGACGCGACAGTGACCGGCTCGCTGCCGAACAGCTACTCAACAGTTGTTGTCACGCGGGGCATTGGGAGCAACGGCGTCAGCAGTACCTACATTGTGCCGCACGGAAAGTAGAAAGCCCGCTACTGTGGGGCAGCGGGCTTCGCAGGCTCCGGCGGTCTAGGATTTGTCGGCGCCTTTTGGATTTGGTACCGGTGCCTCTCGCACGTCTCGCGGTGACGGATCGATATGTTTAGGCTCCGGGGCTACTTCGTCATCGACAGGCGTCTTATTCGGGTCGGGCGCCGGCCGTGGCTCTTTGGCTTGATTTGGCATCAGTTCCTCCGTCACATGAAACCAAATTGCCGTTCTGTCTGTTCCGATGGCGCCAACTTAAAGGCTGCCGGAAGTGGTAGCGGGCCAAATCTGCCACCGTGCCAGGCCGGCCCCTCCTGGGGAATGCTGGTGTCCGCGGACCATACGAACGTTTCGCCGTCACCTTCGTCGCGTTCGGCGTCATGACGCGCCTGTCCATAGCCGAACAGCTTGAGAGCGCGGCCGACCGGATTGCTGACGTGTCGCGGCCCGATTTGCAGATTGTTCTGCGGCGGGCCGCGCTGATGCTGCGAAACGTCGCGGGCGTGCCACTAGAGCCGGCGATCGAAGACGCTCTGAACTCCATCGCCGCTGAGATGAAGATAGGCAGGTCGGATCTCATTCAGATCGTCCTGCGGGAATGGCTTGAGACAAACGCCTATCTGCCGGTCCGGATGATTGACGAGGAAAGCGAAACGGACGGGCGCGCCTAAGCCCAAGCCTTGCGCGATCACACCATATCCCCTGCCCTGACCTTTGATAATCTGCGTCGGCGGCGGACCTGTTTCCGCTTGGGCGGCGCCTTTAGCCCAATGCCACCCCGCCCAGCGGGCGCCCGGCCATTTTATTGCCCTTGCGGGGACGAAATTTGCGAGCGAGTGAGCGTCATTTAATCGGCGCGCTCATGCTGGCCGGCGGCGGAGCGGCCTGGAACATTTCGACCCGTACTGGGTTAGACGGCATCCGTTTGGTTGGTAGCAGGGTGATTTCGATACCCCCCGATGTTTCAGAGGAGAAACCCCCACGGTGGGGCATTCTTCCAATCTTCGCGGGCATCCTTTTTGTGATGGCCGTCGGATGGTCTATTTTTGAATTGTTCTTCGAAGCGCCAAAAACGCAATGGAACAGTCCGGCAGAGGAAAGCCGCGTGCCAGACGATCAAAATCCTAAGTCTAGCAAAAAACCGTCCGGCCCATCGAGCTTGGGCGACGACAGAAGCCTTGATCGAGATGCTGTCGGGAAGTAGCGCTGCAAGCTCCCATTTCAGCGCTTCTTCGACTTCGGGGTGATCTCCTCGATCCTCACCTTGTCGCCGATCTCCTTGGCTATATCGAACGCCTCCTGCTCGTCCTTGGTGGTCAGCACGGTCCGCCAGTTCGGGGTTTCGAAGACGCTGACGACGTAGGTCGTTGCAGGCTTGTCGGTCATGCCCGCGGGTTGCGCTCCTTCGTTCGCATGTTTCGCCATATTAGCAAGAGTGCATATATTAGCCATGCGGCGCTTAGAGCGGAGGCCCAAATGGGCGGCTATAAGGCCTGGCATGACGATATTCACGACCATCAGGTCGAATGTTTCGCTGCAGAGAACGGCTTGCCTGCCGACCTCGTCTGGGAGTTGATCCTAAAACACGGTAACAGCCGCAAGGCCGTGATCAAAGCTGCGCAGGATTTAAGGCAACGCGACCGATCAGCACCCCCCAGCAGCGGCTGCCTTGGCCCTATCGAGGCCATATCCCTATCGCGGGCCGGGTCTCGCGTTCGCGAATTGCGCCCCTCGAATTGATGAATGCAGAGCCGACATATCGTCCTGTCGCCCGATCGGCCATCAGGGCAAAGGCAGGCTTACCGGCCTCACGCTCGACGCCAAGCAGATCGTATTCATCAACCGTATAGCATTTCGCCTTCAGCCAGATGGTTGACGGGCCGCTGCGATATTTGCTGTCGCGGCGCTTCGATACCATGCCTTCGAGTCCGGCTTTGTCGAGAAGATGGAAGATTGCCTTGGCCTCACCCGGCAACGACTCGCTGAACTGAATCCGGCCGCCAGGTTCGATCATGCTGCGCAGAATCTCGCGGCGCTCATCCAGCGCCATGTCGCACAGATCGTGGCCATTGAGATGCAGGAGATCGAAGGCGACAAAATAGAGATCATGCTGCCGGCGGGTGATCGCCTTGCGCAACTCGCCAAAGTCGGAAAAACCCCCGGCATAAGCACGATGATCTCGCCGTCGATGATGGCGCTTTCCGCTCCGAGGCGCTTCGCCTCTTGCACCAGGTCGCGATATTTGGCCGTCCAGTCATGGCCGTTGCGGGTGTAAATGCGCGTCCCGTCTTCATCGATGATCATCTGCGAGCGATAGCCGTCGAACTTGACTTCGTGACTCCAAACGTCGCCTTCCGGAGGCTGGTTGACCAGGGTAGGCATCAATGGCGCGACGAACTTCAAACGCATGCGCGGAACTCTGACAGACCGCAGTTAAATTAGATTTCGCTAAAACCGATCAGCAGGCCCAGGGCAAGACCTCAACACAGACTGATCAGGGGTCGACTGCTTCCATCAGCAACGTGACTGTCGAACAGAAAACCCAGATCACCCAGGTCATCAAGGAGACCAGGGTCGAGCCGGTGTCGAATGTCGATTTCGACATTTCAGTTGCATCGAGGTTCCCCGGCACAAAATCCGGTTGCATCGTCTGCCCGCGCGCATCGTCAAGATCGTGCCGGCCTACGAAAGCTACGAGTATTTCGTATTGGCCGATGGTCGGATCGTCATCGTCGATCCGGACACGTTGAAGATCGTGCTTATCCTGACCTGACCTCGTATCCATCGCACCGCCCGCCACACCCACGTGGCGGGCGGTGCGATGATAGGTCCGATGAACCGACGGAGCGATGGCCACCTCGCGGCATGGAGGCGGATCAGTGCAGCTATTGGAGTTCCGACCGCATTTGCTGGGGCAAGGCCGCTAGGATTTAGCTGTCAGGACGTCAAAGTGGATTTCAGCACCCGCCTGTTCGTCGAACAACACCGAGCAGCCTCGCGCAAGCGCTACCGTGGAAAGGGCGTTTGCCACGACGTCGTCCGGTGACACGAAATCGCCGGTCAGCACCCTCAACTCTTCGACGCCCTCAGCCATCGAGACAAAATTTCCGACCACTCGATCGTGCCTGCAGGCCTCGACCACGTAAAGCAGATCGACCATTTCGAAGCTGCGCATGTTCCGCCTCCAATAAAAATCGTCCCTTGCAGGATCATGAAACGCATTGGCTGAACATAGTGTTCCGGCGGACTTGAGTTACCCTTATCGCCGCTCCGGCCGGCGCCGTTTGGCGACGAGCTTGAGGATCGTTCGACCGCGCGCGCGTCGCGGCATCGACCATGCCGTAAGCCATGGCCTCGAACCCGAAGGGTGCCTAGATCCGTTTGAAATGGGCAAGGCCTAGCCGTATCCGCTGCCCCTCAGCAAAGGCTAGAGCAAAAGATTGCAGCGCGAATGATCGGGTTAGTTCCTGGTCGTCCTCGACCACGCGGACCAACCATTCATCGTCAGCTTCCATCACTTCAACGCGCCGATCGCCAGATGCCTCTTCAGGTCTCCGGGATGCAGAATGCCCTTCAGCAACAACGGTCCGGACCAAACGGTGCGCAGCCAGTCGACGTCGGCCCAGGAGAGCCCAGGGTCGAGCAGTGCGGCCATGCGGCCCGCCAGCGCAACACCTGTGTCCTGAAAGCTTCCCTCAAAGTCGAAATGCATCGTCTTCCCGGCGATGACGGTCCGTCCCCAGGATAACCGGACGCGGGCGTGCTTGGCCTTCACGAAGATGAAGGCTTCGTCCTTGCTGTCGAATGTCGTGATCGCCTGGTTGTTCTCGGCGACTTGCCAGCCTTGCTGGTACGCGAACCGGACCGTCCGGCGTTCGCTACCCACGGAAGCGTTCCGTGTACCAGGTGATCTTACGTCGACCTTCATCGGCTTGTGGCGAAGAGAAGGAATACGTTCTTGATACCTCGGACAGACAAGGGCGCGGCGCTGAGGCTTTCAGAATTCGCCGATCCTAACGATGCAGTCATTGCCGCAATCGAGCTCTACGGGCCGGAAGCGAAAACCGCAGCGGCCTACTGTGCAATGGAAGCACTCTTCGCGGCCGATCGGCCGATTTCCGCTTTTGGTGCACGGTCTTCCGAGACCTCTCCAGACCTCATTGACGGCCTGAAGGTGAGCCAGGTGCACGTACTAAACCCTTCGAAGCATCACACGGCGAGGCGTGCGGCACAGATCGGAGTGCGCGACAAAATCTGCGGATTCCAACGACCGCCGAAATCCTCGTAACGATAAAGGCCCGCAAAGGCCGGGAGATAGCGCGGGCCGACCAAGATTTGGGTCTTTGGTCAGCGGCAAGCCCTCTGAAAAGCCGGTCGACCGATGTCCATCCAATAGAAAAAGCCCGCCGCCGTCGGCAGCGGGCCATACCGGACTGGCTAACATGTTAAATTCGCTGGTACGAATGCAAGCCAAGGCGAAGGCGCTGCCCTTCGGCAAAAGACTCGGCAAAGTCCTTCTGGGCGAAGGTTCTACTGTAACTGCTTACACCATCCTCCACGAGGCGGACGACCCACTCTCCTAGCAATTCGTACAGCTGAACGCTTACGCAGTGCTGCGTGGGCCTAGTGTCGGCCAGCACATTTCTCCCGTATGAAAGCATGTCCGCTCCTAACTGCCGGGGCCGCACAAAGTTGAGCCAAGCGGCAATCAGCCTCCGTTGGCAGCAGGTGCCGCAGCCGCAGGCTTCGCAGGAGCTTCAACCTTGGGCGCCTCAACCTTCGGCGCCTCGACCTTAGGCGATTCAACCTTTACGTTGATGTCCTGCCCCCTGCCGCCATGAATGTTGATGACGCCGGTGAAAACCAACAAGACCACGATTGCGATGATTGCGAGAACGATAGCGACCGCAGTGCCGCCGCCCCCTCCCGAGTTTACAACAGTTGGGCCGTCAGCCATGATTTTGCTCTCCATTTCGATTTATAACGGATGAGCAACGGCCCCCACGCATTTGCGTTCCGCTGCGGGACTAAGGTCCGGGAGCCACCCGACTGAAGCCCTGCCCCGCAACCGTGGCCTGGCAACAACGTTACGACCGCACCCCCTTTTGAGCCGCCCTTGGGCGGACGGCTCTTCTATCGCTGCGACTTGGTGGTGAGGTTGTGAGATTCCTAGAATCGAGGCAGGCTGTGACTTTTGACGAAAGACCGACGGTCCATGACGGTGCAAATCAAGCCGCCGCAAATGACAACAATACCCCTGCTCCAGACACCTCGTCAGCGCTGGACCTCCTCCTTTCTTCTGCGGAGGACGCGAATATTGAGGGCCTGGTCAGACGAACGGAGAGACTTGGCGTTGTCGTTGTCGTAGTCATGGCAATTGTCCTTGTCTTCGTGCCGGCTTTGTTGGTTGCACTGAGACTCGGGATATAGGACCGACTAGGTCGTCAACCCATAAGGGACGCGAGGTTGCGCGGCGGCCTTAAGGTCTGCGCCTGACTTAATTCGCAGACGGTGCCCAAGACCCTGGACGCGGTCAGCATTACCCACTGGTGCCTCTTGCGAGGTGTCCGTCCCCCGCCGCGTCGGCAATATATCGCTGACCTGAGTTTTGAACTTCAGCGCGACACCGATCTGTGGACAGTTCGGGCTATTATCCGCAGCAAACGCCAGATTTGGCCAGTGCAGCCATGTCCTTGAAAATCACGCAGTCCTGGCCTGGACCGCCGGCACAGGCGATGTTGCAGCGTGTCACAAAGCTTTCCAGCCGACGTTCGAGCAAGCGCAGTTCGGCGAGTTTCTGGCGGACCTCGTCAAGATGCACCTGGGCAATGTCGCGCGTCTCGACGCAATCGCGGCTGGTGCTGATGGATAGCTCCATCAGCACGCGCACCTGACCAATGCCGAAGCCAAAGTCCCGGCACTGCTTGATAAACGTCAACCGACCCAAATCGTCGTCGTCATAAATGCGTTGCCCTCCGGCCGTGCGAGGCGCGGGAGGCAGCAAATCGATCTCCTCGTAGTAGCGGATGGTCGGCGTCGTGACGCCGGCAGCCTTGGCGAGCGCTCCGATGGTGAGCACGCGGACGTGAACGTTCATCGCAAGATACTCCTTGAACCTCAAGTTACTTGAAGGAGTACGCTATCTTCGTACTGATCCAAGAGGAAGATTTCGTTGATGGGTTTTTTCGCAAATCGTGTCGCCCTTATCCGTTGGACGTCGGCGATGCTGGCGATCTCGGCGCTTCTCTTCGCCACCGCCGTCTTGATGGAAGGGGGCGGACATCGGGAGCCCGCCAGCATGGCCGCGCACGACGAAGCGGCAGGGGCTCAGGAACAGGGCGGCCATGACGAAGCGGCCGAGAGTCCTGCCGCGAAACAAGGTGGTGACAATACCGAGGTCGGCGAAACGGGCAGCCACGCCGAACAGACGATCCTTGGCATCAATCTCGAAACCCCCTGGCTGGCATGGGGGTTCGTCGGCGTTTCGATAATGCTCGCCGCCGCTGTTCTGAGGCTTGGCAAAGCGGCCCTCTTGCTGGCCATTCTCCTGGCGGGTGCCGCGGCAATTCTCGATGGCCGCGAGGTTTTCCTGCAACTCGCTCGCGCTAACGCAAGCGTGGCGAGCCTGGCAGCGCTCACAGCCCTCTCTCACGCTGCGGTCGTCATCCTGGCTGTGTTGGCTTGGCAGGCCGCTTCCACCCACGCCGGCCCGGCAACAGGGAGAAATATGCATGGACGTTGATAAGACGATCACAGGCGCCGGCCTTGTTCTTGTAGCCTGCGCGGCCTGCTGCGCACCTCTAATCGCGCCGCCGGTTATCGCCGCCATCGCTGCCAGTGGTGTCGGCTTAGCTTTGATCGGCCAGCTTGGTCTGGCTTTGTGGTCGTCGCCGCCGGAGGTCTTTATCTTCTGTCGCGCCGGAAGGCCGCGCCCAACACCACATTTCAATCATTGATGGCACAAGGCGATTGCGGCTGCGGCCCGTCTTGCGCCCCTGCGGCCGAGAACGATGCACTATCGATCGCCTGCACCCTTGGCGCGTCTGATTTCAAGGAGCGTGTCGCCGGCATCCGTGCCTTGGCGCGTCGGTCATTGCGCAATGCCGATCGTACGCCGCTGTCACTCGAACTCACCTATGGGCCGGAAGCACTGGAAGAGGTCAGCGATCTGATGCGCAAGGAGCAGATCTGCTGCGCGTTCCTGACCTTTGACCTGAAGAACAATTCTCGCGGAGTTGTCCTAACAATCACCGCCCCACAGCAAGCGGCCGAGGCAGCGGACCTCTTGTTCGACCGCTCTGCCCCCGAACTCGCTGCATCCAACGTCACGGAGACTGCATAGCATGCAACGTCGTCACTTTCTGATGCTCTCGGCCGCTGCCGGTATCGCTGCCGCTGTCTACCCCGCAATCGCCCACAATGGCGACGAAACCATTCCCGGCTTCGACGACGCGCTCAAAGCCGGCGGCCCGGTGATGATCCACGTCACAGCGCCATGGTGCGAAACCTGTCAGGCGCAAAAGCCCATCGTGGCATCGCTGCTGGCCTCGCCGGACTTCAAGAACATGAAGAAGTTCGATGTCGACTTCGACACGCAAAGGAAATCTTGGCTCGCTACCGCGTGCAGATGCAAAGCACGATGATCGTCTACAAGGGCGGCAAGGAGGTCGACCGGCAAACCGGCCAGACCGACCCGGCGGTCATCGAAGCACTGCTGCGCGAGGCGCTGTGACAAGCTGCTTGCCCTGCTTGCCGGTGTTCTGTCGATCCTCTCGCCCTGTGTGCTGCCGCTGCTGCCGGTCGTCCTGACTGGGGCGGTGGCCGAACATCGGTTGGCACCCTTGGCCCTGGCGGTTGGCGTCGCCGTCTCCTTCACATCGATCGGCGTCTTCGTGGCCACCATTGGCTTTTCAATCGGCCTCGACATGACGGTGTTTCGCTCGGCTGCCGCCGTGCTGCTAATCTTGGTCGGCGCGGTGCTGCTGGTCCCGCGTTTCCAGACGCAGTTCGCCACCGCGGCCGGCCCGGTGAGCAACTGGACGCAAAGCCGCTTCAGTGGTTTCTCGACCTCCGGCATCTCTGGCCAGTTCGGTGTCGGGCTGCTCTTGGGCGCGGTATGGACACCTTGCGTCGGGCCAACGCTTGGTGCGGCTTCTATCATGGCTGCGCGCGGCGAAAATCTCGGCATGGTGGTGCTGACCATGCTGGCTTTCGGCATTGGCACATCATTGCCGCTGCTGGCTCTGGCACTGATGTCCCGAGAAGCATTGCTCCGCTGGCGAGGTAGGATGCTGGCTGCGTCCAGCCGCATCAAAATGGCACTCGGCGCCGTGCTAATCGTGGCTGGCGTCACGACGCTATCGGGGTTCGACCGCACGATACAAATCGGCCTTGAACAGGCTTTGCCGGATTGGCTGGTGGCCATCACCACGAGCTTGTGACACGTTCGGACGGCATGCGCATCCTCCTCAGTTCCTTCCTGACGTTCGCAGCGGCCGCGCTCGCCGAAATCGCCGGCTGCTTTGCTTTCTGGGTCTGGCTGCGGCAGGGGAAATCAATCCTATGGCTGGCGCCGGGCGTCGCATCTCTGGTGCTGTTTGCATATCTCCTTACGTTCATTCCCAGCGATTATGCGTGGTCGCGCCTACGCGGCTTATGGCGGCATCTACATCGTGGCGTCGCTGCTCTGGCTGTGGCTGGCCGAGGGCATCGACCGGATACATGGGATCTCATGGGCGGCGCTATCGCGTTGCTTGCGGTAGCGATCATACTGTTCGCCCCTCGAAGTACGTGAGTTTTGCTCGGAGATCGCCGTCCCACCGATGTTCTGGAACGTTCGCGAGCACACGCCGGCCCGTCTGGCGGGAGGCCTGCTTATGGCGCGACCGTGACCTGTGTCATGGTCACCCGCGATGTCTGCTCCCGGGCGCGGCAAGTGTTACCCTATATGGCTGACTTGAGGCGGTGGGTTCAATAGGTCGCCGCAACAACGACCTTGCGGGACCAGGCATCCAGGATGACCGCGACGTAGACGAAGCCTGCCGCAATCGCCACGTAGGTTATGTCGCTTACCCAAAGCCGGTTCGGCCATCGAGTGTCACGTCCTTCGCCAGGTTCGGGAAGATCGGCAATTCATGATTGCTGTCCGTGGTGGCGATGAAGCGTCGCCTGATCCTGGGCTGCAGATCATGCTCGCGCATCAATCGTCTGATCTTCTTGTGGTTCACGACAATGCCGCTCTGCCGCAGCCCAGCCTGCATGCGGCGATAGCCGTAGGCTTCGAAGCTGTCGGAGATCTCACCCATCGTCTCGACGAGCGCAGTGTCATCCACGGCGGTTTCGGGCTGATCGTAGTAGGTTGACCGCGCGATCCCCATCAGCCGGCATCCTTCAGCGATAGAGACACCGCGGGGCCGGTGATCACGGATGTAGGCCCGCTTCTGGGACGTGGTGCGCTTTTCAGAGCCCCCTTTAGAAACTCGATTTCCAAGGCTTGCCGGCCTACCAGCCGCTCCAGCGCGGCGATCCGAGCCTCATAGGTCTGCGTCTCGGCCGCCGCTACATCCTCGTCGAAGGCGCCGGCCTGGTGTTTCTGGACCCAGATACGGATCAGGTTACGCGCTAGTTCGTGCCGCCTGGCCAGACCATGAAGCGTCTCGCCGGAGAGGAACTCTTGCACTACCTGACGTTTGAACTCGATGCTGTGCGCACGATGTGCAGTCATGGCTTCCATCCTTCGAAAGCCCGGCTTCCAAGTCAATTCTGCTTAGTCAAGCTGTCCGCTCCGAAGGGCTCACTCCAATCGAGGGTCAGTTTTGGAAGCCGTTTGACACTCGGCGATCGGTCCTTCACGTGCGAGAGCGGGCAGTTGCCTGGCCACCCAATTGTCGAGACATTTCAGGCCGCGAGCGCTCATTCATTCCGTCATCCCGGATCACAGTGCATAATCGCGTCCAGGATCGTGCGGTAGCGGCTGTCAACCTCTTCGTCGATCTCGCCCCGCTTGATGCCAAGCGCATTGGCGTCGGCCAGTCTGTTGGTCGTAGACTGAGATAACTTCGGCGCCGGCCGTCCCCGGGACGTTGCTAGCGATCCATTGATCCAGGAAGTTGATTCCGCCGGTGCTCATGACCGCTTAAGCTCGGTGCCGATATTAGGTTCGGCCGTCACGCCTTGGGCTAACGGCCCGGTGGCTGTGTGGACAGTGGACGAGCTCGGCCTCATCCTTTATCCCGGCCATGTAGTTGGCTGTGATCCGGGAGGCCAATCGTCCTGCGCATCGGCTGATTGGTCGTCCACGAGTTTGAGTTGGTCGAAAACCCGCCCGAGCAAGGCAACTCGGCACGATCACAAATCCCGGCGTCCACAGCCCAAAAAACAGGACTGCGACCGCGATGATGGATCGGCCAGTTGCCTACCGTTCTGCAACCTGAGTGCTGCGCACGGGCAACGCCATAATTGCCTGACTGTGTTGGCGAACGCCGCCTGACGAGACGGCAGCCTCACGGCAATACGGAAATACGCCCGAGGAGGGCCACCAGTTCGGCCTGACGTTTGGTATCGGTCTTGGCGAACAGCGAAGCTAGCTGGGATCTGATCGTGGTGGGGCTGAGGTGCCAACTGCGGGCGATTTCCAAGGGGGCATCTCCCTGAGCCAGGCGCATGGCAAGCTGGGTCTCCGCACTCGTCAAGCCGAACATCTTTTGCAGCGTCTGAGGATTGGCCGACGACCTGTTGTCGCGGTCCAACAATGCCACGATGCTCGTCCCATCAGGAGCAATGACACCGCCCTCATTGAGCACCACCGGACGGTCGGCGGCGCTGCGGATCACTACCCATGACAACGACCCTGGCAGAAAGTTGGCCGGAACATTGGCAACAAGCCGCCTTAGCGCAGCCGAAAGTTCGGCAGCTGTACCAGCCGCTTCGTCCTGACGCTCAAATGTGCTTTGGGCGGCGGCGTTCCATTCAACCACCTTCTTCTCGCGGTTCAGGAGGAGATAGCCACAGCCAATGCGGTCAAGCATGCCGGTGACGGATTCCATGTTGCGTCGCTTCGAGTCCCCGACATCGGCAGCCGGCCGAGCTGAAGTTTTGCGCGTAGTAGAAGTTGCGGTTCCAGATTCATTCCCCAAGACAACATACCTGTTGCCCGCAACGGTGTCGTTGCGCCCGTCAATCAGCGTCATTGTTCCTACCCCAACCCTTCTGTCTGTCCGAGCTTCATCTTGAAGTTCGATATCCCGAAATAAATTGATCTTGGCTTAGGTCAGGGCTATCCACATGAGGGACTACGATCCGAAACTTGCTCCTAGTCTCGGCGGACTAGTCCGAAGGTCGTAGCCTCACCCATGGATATGCTGATCGTCCGAAAACGCCGGTTGCGGCGCAGGGAGCTACGGAAGAAATATCCCTGTGACCGAGCCGACCGACAACCCGCCTACACGGCTTCGCCCTGGCGCGTCGACGAACTGGCTGAAGGCGAAATGCTACTCTGTCGGCGAATAGGAACTGTTCGGCGTCGGACGCGAAGCCGGCAAACCGGCATTTGCCCTGATGGCTCATCGGGTACCGGCCGCTATGTCGGTTCTGCCTTCATCAACTCAAGCTGGCCTATCCGTGAGCGGCTGTGGAAGCGCGTCCAGGAGCACGCCGGGTCGGCGCAGAAGGGCGTGAGGCGGCCAGCCACGCAATGGGTGAAGCCTGGCATCATTGGCCGTGTGAAGCATGTGCGGGGCGAGGAAGACCTCCGCCACGCCTCACTTCAGGATTTCCGGGAAGAATGAGCAAGCGAGGCGGCGATTTCCTCTACCATTGGATATCGGATACTTTGCGGGACGAGCCGATCGCGGACCCGGTGCTGCTTGTGATCGATATGGCTGTGGCTGCGAAACAGGCGGCGGTAGCCCAAGGCATTCCCAGCCAAGAGATCGACGAAGAAATTGGCACGATCTACCGGTTCATCATGCAGGGGTTGCGCTAACTGCAGCTACGTCTGCCCCTTGGGCGTTAAAGCGTGGGCTTCCTGCTTTTGATGATGCTGCGTTTCGGCTGGCTGATTTATGCTAACAAGGTCCAGGTGCCGCGCGGGAGGGCGCCATGCGAAAATTACCATTCGACATCGATGCAGATGCCGTGATCGAAGTCGGCCGATATCTGGATGATCATGCGAAGACCACCGCAGTTTCGATATCTGAGGCGCTCCGAGTAATCAGGCGTCGCGTCAACAATTCGCGCATCGGAGACATCGGTTTGGAGGAACTGATTGTAGAAAGTGCCGTAACCAGAAAACTTGCTATCTTGTTAGACAACCACAATTAAATTCACTGGCTACGGGGCCGTTCATCCGATGGAATGGGACGTTACCAGCGCGGCCGCCTGCGGCTATCTCCAGGCACTAGTCAGTCAGCCAAGCCAGGTTCGTGATGGACGATCGCCTCAGTCTCGCAGCTTTAGGATGCCCGCGCGGTCCTTTCAGCTATTCAAACCCCGTATATTTCCGCCGGTGACCGTGTGGGGAGCCCGGCTTTATACCTGGTCAGCATTTAAACGGCGCCGGCACTCGTCCTCGCAAGGACCGTCCTTCGTTCGCATGTTCCTTATATTAGCAATAGCGCATATCTTTGCCGTGCGGCGCCTAGAGCGGAGACCAAATGGGCGGCTATAAGGCCTGGCATGATGCTATTCACGACCATCAGGTCGAAAGTTTCGCCTCGGAGAGCCGTTTGGCTGCGGACCTGGTCTGGGAGTTTATCCTAAAACACGGCAACAGCCGCAAGGCCGTGATCAAAGCTGCGCAGGGTCTAAAACGTGATGCGAGGCAACACCCCAGCCGAGCCGAGGCCGCCACTGACGATGAGCGTGGTCCGACGAAAGCGTAGTCGGCTTGCCCCGAAAAAAGCCCCAAGTCGGCTAGGCCCGGCGGCCACCGCAAGCGAGCCAGCTGCCCCGCGGCTCGTTGTAGGTCTGCGCGGCCAGTTCATTCGGGGCGCTTGGCGAGCTTTGCGACCGTCGAGCGTGAGCAGTTTGTCGCCCTCAGGATGGTGTTCCAACTCTGTCCCTTCCGAAGCATGGCTATGATGGCGTCGTTGCGTTCGGTGTCCTCTGGCCGGCCCCTCATGCGCCCCTCGGCCTTCGCCGTCGCGATTCCCTGAGCCTGCCTGCGACGCCGGTCGTCGTAGTCCTTGCGGGCGATGGCCGCGAGCATGTCGAGCAACATCCCATTGATCGCGTCGAACATCCGCCCGGTGAAGGCGTCCTCGGTCTTCAGCATCATGTGCGAAGTCAGCGAGTCCAGAGCCACGACCTTGACCTCTCGGTCCTTGATCTCGCGCTTGAGCTGGTCTCAGTCCTTGTCCAAGAGGCGGCTCAAGCGGTCGACCTGTTCCGTTAGCCAGCTCCATGACTTTCACAGTGGTCGATGAGGTCCAAATGGACGTGGAGATGGCGCTGCCCATCGAGGGCTTATAGTCGGTGCTCATTTCCGATGACTTTTGTTGTCTGCCGAAGGCAAGACATCTACGGCAATTGGAGCGGAGGATCCAAAGCTCTGGGCCATTCCAACTGACTGCAATCAAAGCGGTCGGACTTTCAGCAAAAAATCAGCAACCGTTCAGGACAAGAAGGCCGCGATAGGACCATCCTTATTCCAACAACCCAGGGGTGCTCTAAGCACAACGTCGGAGATTGGTCATGTACACCAAGGCAGAAGTGCCGTCCCCATCCGCCGAACTGGCAAGAGAGGAACTGCTACGCTTCCTTTCCACGGGGTTCGCGGGCTCCTGTCTGGGCGAGAGCAACGAGATGTTGACCTACCTCGAGACGACAGCGTCCAGTGACAAGCCAGGCGCTCCCGCCCTGAAGCGGTCAAGGCCGCAACTGCGCTTTCGCAGCCTCTTTTCAGCCTTGAGACTGTTTCCAGCTTGATTTTCTACCATGATGCCGCTCCGATGATGGCCGCGCGATCAAGCGCGTCTATGGGGCAAGGACTTGGCGCTACAGATTGGCAGCGCGATTCTCGACATTGAGCGGGGCACTCTCCGGCGCAATGGCGAGATCGTGTCGATACGACCCAAGACCTTGGAGTTGCTGACCTACCTCGCACGAAATCCCGGTCGGGTACTTAGCAAGGTAGAATTGCTGGAAGCCGTGTGGCGGGGGATCATCGTCTCCGAGGATTCGCTCACCCAGTCGGTCCGCGACGCCCGCAAATCCATCGGCGATGAAGCACAGGTCCTGATCAGAACGGTGCCTCGCCGCGGCTACCTGCTCCAGGTGCCCGAGACCGGGCCTGTTCCGACGCCATACGCGGAGGCTTTGAGAGCGGAGCCGATGGTGGCAGTGCTGCCGTTCCGCGTCGATGCCAGCAACACCGTTGGCAAGGCGCTGTTCGACGGTGCAGTCGAAGAGATCACCAATGCCCTTTCCTGTTTCAAGACGGTCGCGGTGTTGGCGCGCTATTCTGCCTTCGCATTGGCGCAAAATTCTGGCGCAGAGCTTCGCGCCACCGCCCAGGGTCTAGGGGTCGATTATATCGCCGAGGGCTACGTCGAGGGCGGAGGCGCCGACTATACCGCCCGCATAGAGTTGTCCGAGACCACGTCGGGCCGGCGCGCCTGGGGGCAGAGCTTCAGCTTCACCAAGGGTGAAATCTTTGCGTTCCAGACGTTGGTGGCGCAAAGGATCGCCACCGCACTGGTCGCCAACATAGAAAATGCTGTCATGCGTCGGGGATCGGTGGCGCCGCCAACCGCCAACGTCGATGCTTATCTCCACTTCCTTCGTGGGAAGGAACTGCTCCGCAGCTATGGAGAGGGTGTCAACGAAGCGGCACGGGACCATTTTCTCAAAGCAATCGAACTCGATCCAACTGCAGGGCTCGCCCACGCTTATCTCGCACTTGCTGATGTGATCATCGGCGGCTACGGCGATGCGCCACTCGGAGTGCTTGACCAGGCGCGCGACCGGGCGTTGCATGCAATCGCCCTCGCCCCCGACGAAGCGCGCTGCCACCGCATGTTGGCGCTTACGCTGCTTTATCGCGGGCGGGATGAATACGACTCCGTCGAGGAGCATTTCACTCGCGCGCTTGATCTCAATCCCTACGACGCCGATACGCTTGCCCAGACCGGCTATCTTCGGGCACTGCGCGGTGATGCCAAGGCCGGACTGGACCTGCTCGACAAGGCAGTTCTGCTCAACCCAATTCATCCGACCTGGTATTATCACGACCGCGGCGAAGCCTTGCTGATCGCCGGGCGTCACCGGGATGCTGCCGCGTCTTTCGCATGCCTTCCGCGCAAGAGCGCCTGGCAATGGGCTCGACTTGCGGTGTGCTACGCCGCTACGGGCGACGGCGACAAAGCGCTCGCTTGCGTCAGGCACGGTCACGCGCTGGTACCCGATCTCACGATCGCGCAGATCGTCGATGAATGCAGGATGGAGCGGGCAGAAGACCGCGAGCAACTGCGTCAGGGCCTGTTGGTTGCCGGCTGGGACACAGGCATTTAAGCGCTCGGCGGCAAACGCCTACGATTTCTCGGGTCGACTATGTATTCCGCCTGGTCGACCGAAGGCATTGCAGAGGCGTCTATCCACATCGCGCCTACGGCATGACCATCCGGATCAGCCAGATCGCGGGAGTACATAACCCCATGATCTTCGACTGGATTGATGTCGGCTGTGCCTCCGTTTGCCGCAGCTGCGGCCGCCATCGCATCGACGGTCTCGCGACTTTCCAGGGACAACGCCAGCATCACCTCGCTGGACGTCGATGGCGGGATCGGACGGGTGGTCATCGTTTGCCATGTGTCACGGCTGAGCAGCATGAAGTTGATTTCATCGCTCCATACCATCCCGGCAGTTGTCTCGCCGGTAAATTGGGGATTGTTCTTGAACCCGAGAGATTCATAGAAAGCCCTGGATGCCTTTACGTCGGTTACCGGCAGGCTTACGAAAATCTTCTTCGTCATGGATCATTCCTTTGGTTGTCGAGACGCCAGTCGAGCGAGTGGCCGCTTGCTTGAAGACGCATGACCGCCTGCAAATCCGACATGGCATCTAATTTTTTTGATCGCCCAGGAGGCGGCTATGCCGAGGCTTAGCCTATGCTGTCGATGCAATCGCATCGCGACGGGCGGTCTTGTTCGGCAGTTCTGAAGGCGGCGTCCTTTGCATGCTTCTTGCGGCGACCTATCCCGAACGAAGGTTCTCCGTCACTGGCCAACTCTGAAGGCGATAGCCGCCACGCCGCCGACGAAAGAATGTGGCGCCGCCGGCAGAGAGAGGCGTGGGCGCCGTCGGCGTATGGCTGGGCTTTCCACTTGCAGATCCGATCATCGGCCTCTTGATCACGGTGGCCATCTTCGCGATCGTTTGGCAGTCTTCCAAGGCAGTGCTGACGCGCATGCTTGACGGCGTCGAACCCGGCATTGTCGATGAAATCCATCACGCCGCCGAACACGTGCCCGGCATCGAGCGTGTCCAGGGCGTGCAGGCGCGCTGGATTGGCCATCGCCTGCATGCCGACGTCGCCATCAGCGTCGCGGATGCGGCAACGACCAAGGAGGTGCTTGGCGTCACCGAAGCCTTCAGGGAGGAATTGTTTGCTCATCTGCCGGCGCTATCAGAAGCGAATATCCGCCTGGAGAATCCGGGCGGGCTGCCAACGATGGGCGCGGCAGCGCCACATGTTCATGATCATCATGCGACGGCTCCTTTCACGGTCGCATGTGAGCTGGCCGTCGGAACGTTGGAAATTGTCGACACACCCGCAGGGGAGCGGATGTGTCTCACCGTGGACCGGCATGCCGGCGACTTGACCGCAACGGTGATTGTCGAACGCCCCAACGGGCCAGAGACGCTTCGCCTTGAACCCGTCGCTGGCAACCATCATCGCCTTCAGAGCACGGTGGCCCCTATGGAAGCCCATGAGTTTCAGGCGAGGCTGGTATTGGCCGCGAAGGATCGCGAACGGGTGCTGCAGTTCAAGATGGTCGAGCCGGAAGGCCACCATCACTTAGATCTGGATTGCCTTTCAGCCGCAGCGGTCAACGACCTGTCGTTCCTCCAAAAAGACAGATATATGCTGCGACGGCTCACTAACCGTACGCCACCTCTTCTGCCCCAGGTGATCGCCCTCGTCGGCACTGGCCTTGCCACCGTCGTCAGTCTTACTTGCTACAGGGCGGCTCACCCGGATGCCCGCAGAACGGCTTCTTACCCGGCGGCGGCTGGGGCTTAGGCTGCTCCGGCAGACGTCGCTCTCGCATCTGGGGCTTTGGCTGGGTCTGGAACTGCGGCTTCGGCTGCGCCTGGAACTCCGGCTTCGGCTGCGCACGGAATTCCGGTCTCTGCGGCTTGGAGTACACCTGCGCGGGCGGCTTTTCCTGCTTGACCTGGCGCTGCACATTTTCATTCGGCTTGTTGACCCTGACGTTCCGCTGGACGTTGACCTCGCCGCCCGCTGATCCGCCAACGGCGTTGGGGAGCTTGCGGAACTTCCTGTTCCTTTCGTTCCCGTTCGCCGAACCGGCCCCCTGCCCTTTCGGCTCCACGACCACGGCCTGGCCGGACGATGGACGCTGCTTGCGTAGCAGCTTCTTCTGCCTGCCGCTGGGCGCATTTTGGTCGGTGAGCACGGACGGGCTGTTCGGCTTGAACTTCTGCTGGGCGCTCGAACCCTTCCCGACCGGCGCATTGACCGTGGGGAGCTTGCGCAACTCGGCATTCTTGCCCTGACCATTGCCCTGCCCAGCCCCCTGGCCTTCCATACTGGCGGCGCCTGCATTTCCTATAGCTTGCGGGTTCCCGCCTGCCGTCCCTTGCTTGCGCAGCAGCTTCTTCTGCTTGCCTTCGGGCGCGTTTTGGTCGGTGAGCACGGACGGGTTGTGCGGCTTGACCTTCTGCTCGGCGCTTGGCTCATTCACGGCCGGCGCACCACTGACCTTCGGGAGCTTGAGAGGCTTGCCCCCCTTGCCCTGTCCATTGGTCAGCCCGCCCTGCTGGCCATTGCCCTGTCCGATAGCGGCGCCGGCATTTCCGGTAGGCTGCTGATTGTTGCCGTCTACGGTCCCTTGCTTGCCAAGCAGCTTCTTGGACTTGTTGTTGGGCAAATTCTGACCGTTAAGCATCGGCGGCTTGCCGTTGACGAGCGGCAGCGTCTTGCCGTTGGCTCCGGGCAAGGCGTGGTCGGTGGGCAGCTTGCCACTGGTGGACAGCGTCTTCGACTGCGGCGTCGCCCCGCTGGGCTGCTGACCCTGCGTCACACCCTGGCCGAGCTTGCCCTGAGCGGCAGGGTTCTGGTTAGAGAGCGCGGCCTTCTTCTGCAGCAGCGGCGGCAGCGCAACCTTGGTCGCGATCGCGGCCGCGCCCAAGCCTGCGGCCGCGCCGAGCTTCTGGCCCGTATTGAGACCGCCCGGCGCATTGCCATTGCTCTGCCCGGCCTGATTGTTGGTCTCGTTGTTGATCGTCGTGTTGTTGATGATCAGGGTGTTGTGGATGTTGTTGAAGACAATGTCATCGGGCGGCGGCACAATGTTGTGCGGTGGGTTGACCCACACCGGCACCGGCACGAAGACCGGCACCGGCAGAACGAAGATTCCGACCGGCGGCGGCGGCGGTGCCAGTTCAATGAAGTCGCGCGGCCGCGGCGGCAGGAAGGTGACCGCCACGGGTGGCGGTGGCGCGAAATCGAATTCCGGGTCGTCGAAATAGAGCACGGGCCGGTCAACATAGATGATCTCCTCCTCCGGCGGCGGCGGCACGTCGTATTCAAAGACCGCAAAATCCTCCGGCGGCTGCAGCGCTGCATCGAAATGCTCCAGCCGGCGGCGGGCATCCCAGGCGTGCGGGCCGTGCGGATAGCGATCAAGGTAGGACCAGTAGGCTTCGGGCGTGTCCTGGAGCCAGGTTTCGCGCCAAGTGATCGCTTCGCGCCGCGCCGCCAGGATCGCGCGTACGCGCTTGGCCATCGGGTCGTGCGGATAAGTGACGATGAAATCCTCGTAGCCGCGCATGGTATCGCGATCGAGGGCCGCGACGTAAGCGTCGCGCGCGTTGAAGTCGCGAATCGGCTTGGTCCTCATGGTGCGGGCGTCCGCCGATGAAACCGGGGGCGCGGGCGCATCCGAAGCACGATCGAAGAAGACGAAGGGTGCGCTGACCTTCGAGGCGTTCCAGGGCACTTCCGCACCCTGCGTCACCTCGTTGACGCGCAGGCGCGTGCGGTCAAAGACGTCGCCCAACTGCAGGCCGCCTTCGCGCATCATTTCGGCCAGCGCCTGGGCATAGACGCCGTATGGCCCCTTGCCCTCGGGCACGACCGTGCCGGGAGCGGCATTGAAGGCGATCAGCATGTTCGGGTCGGGATCGACAAGCGCAAGGCCTCCAGCAAGTGGCTGATTCGACTGCGCGAAGGAATTCGGCCGCGCCGTATCAAGCACGACAATGTTGACCTTCGTCGGCAAAGCGGCCAGGGGCTTGGTGAGATCGGACACCCGCACCGCCGTGATCGGCACGTCGGCGGCATTGTTTATCTGGGCATCGACCGGCACAAAGTAGTTCTCACCTTCGAACTGCACGCCATGGCCTGCGAGATAGACAAAGACGATTGCATCCGCACCGGCTGCGTTCACCTTGGCGAGGAAATCGCGGAATGCGCCGCGCAACGATTCCTGGTCAACGTCGCGCGCACCGACAACGTCAAACCCGGCCGCCTGCAAGGTCTGCGCGATCAGGCCGGCATCGTTGGCTGGCGTTGCGAGTGCGCCGGATTGATAGGCGGCATTGCCAATCACGAAGGCCAGGCGCTTTTCATTTTGGGCAACCGCTCCGGTCGCGAAACAGACCCCGAAAACAGTCAGCGCGACAAGGAAGCACAGGAACTTCTGGAGCATTCGCATTACAATCCGCCACCCATGCAAACTACAACGCCGCAAAGATCGAAATGTTTCCCAGAAACGGTGCGAAGCAGAATCTCGCCGGCCTTGCGGCGCAAATCCATCCAAAAAAGCAGCTTTGGTTACCCTGACCCGACGCCATTGCACGTCCGCCGGTCCGGGCACCTCCTGCATGGCCTTGCTATGCGTATCGGACACGCGACGGTAGCAGAAGTCCTGTCAGGGCTTGTTGCAATTAGGCTGCTGCCAGATAAAGGCCCGCCCAGAGCTACCTAGTCTAAGGGCTATCGACATCCAAGCAGGGCATGCAGGACTCATCATTCAGAGCCTGCTAAACTTCGGCGCATATCGGAGGGATGTCATGCTCAACCCGTCGCAGCAGATCATGAGGCTAGGATTCGGATTCGCCGTGTCACAGGCACTGCGCGTCATTATCGAACTCGGCATCCCCGATCTCCTGGCTGCCAGCCAACAGTCGGTGGATGAACTAGCGGCTACCACTCAGTCAGATGCTGACGCGCTTTATCGTGTAATGCGGCTTCTCGCGCCCGAAGGGGTCGTTAGGGAAGTGCTGCCCCGCCATTTTGAGTTGACGGAGGTTGGCGCCGTGCTGCGCTCCGATCAGCCTGGCCCCCGTGACTTCGTTCATATGATCAACGGCGAGGTCTATCTTGCCTTCGAGCAGCTCATGCATTCTGTCCGCACCGGAAAGCCAGCCTTCGACAAGGTGTTCGGCAGCCCAAGGTTTGACTGGCTGTCGGCGCACCTCGAGCAGGCTGCCTTGTTTCAGCGTGCCATGGTCGCCCTGAGTCAAGGCAGCAACGAGGCCGTTGCCGAAGCTTGTGACTTCAAGCCGTTCACGCGGGTCGTCGACGTTGGCGGGGGACATGGCCAGCTTCTCTCAGCGATCCTGGCTCGCAATCCCCATTTGGACGGCGTGCTTTTCGATCTGCCTTCGGGCGTCGCGGCAGCACGCCAGGGTGCCGGAGGGGACCTGCCGCGCACCGAATTTGTTGCCGGTGATTTCTTTGAAAGCGTTCCCACCGGTGATGTCTACGTCATCAAAAAGGTCATTCACGATTGGGACGACAGGCGTGCCGCGGTGATCCTGCAAAATTGCCGCAAGGCAATGCTGCCGAACGGCAAGGTGTTCGTGGCCGAGACGCTCGTGCCGCCGGGTGACGAGCCGAGCCAGATCAAGGGTATCGACGTGGTCATGCTCGCCGTCACTGGCGGCCTGGAGAGAACGCAGACCCAATATGCAAGCTTGTTCGGCGCCGCTGGGCTGCGGCTTGAACGAGTGATTCAGACCCGAGGACCCATTTCCATCCTTGAGGCCTGCCCAGCCTAACGCGGCATGGTCCACGTCGCGCACTGAACCGAACACTACAAGCCGTCCCTCCGAGTTTCGATCAAGGGAGCGAAACCACGAATGCCTCTGTCTGCACTTTCTCCATCCTGAATTCCTCGCCGCATTCCTGGCGGTTTGCTTGCAGGCCGACAAGGGTCTCCGGCGGACATAGGCCGGATGGGCCGAATACCCGACTGATCTCGCGGTGGCCGTTTTCAAGGACTGACATCCTGCACGTGTTTTGAAGCGCGGCGGCATTCATTCCTGTCCAATTTCGCAGGTTTCCTACCGCTCGCCCTTCCCGCCGACGGGTCGAGGAATCAGTCATGATCGCAGTGCCACGCAGAAGAACGCCCAACGGTCCGCGGAAAGATTCGCAGCGGCGCAATTTTGCGATGTTCCGGACCAACGTGTCGGAGCTGGTCGGGGTTGCGCAAGCGGGCTGGATCGGCGGGTGCTGAGGGTCAGGCGCGGTTTTGAAGCGCCAGCTCTCTCGTTGCCGGTCTCGACGATATCGCATTGATGGGTCAGGCGATCGAGGAGCGCCGTGGTCATTCTTGACATCACCGAAAACGGGAGGCCATTCCCCAAAAGGTGGTGGTGACGATGACCGAGGTCTGCTCGGAGAGGCGGCTGATCAGATGGAACAGCAATTGGCGGACTGATTGGGCGAAGGCAGATAGCCGCGTTCATCGACAAGGACGAAATCCCGTGCGGCCGAGATAGCCGGCCATGCGAACGGTCACCGGCCAAGCGAGCCGCCGGCGCCGAGCAATGACTATCTCCGGTCAGAGTCTCGATCGATCGTTGGCCGCTACCACCCGTAGCTGAAAGTGGCGCCGCCACCGCCATCGCTGTTCTGAACGACATTGGTGTCTGTGTTTCTGCCGAATTGGAAAATACCGTAGGCGTTGTCATTGCCGTTCTGCTGCAGGGTGGCGGAATGGCCGTTGCCCTCCTGCTGGATGATGCCGAGATTGCCGCGGCCGTTTTGTCCGATGCCGGCGGCGTTGCCCTGTCCCAACTGGCGGATGCTGGCGCCGTGCAGGCCGCGATACAACGAATAGACGTGCAGGCCAGTCGCCAGGGCGCCAGCGTCGCGAGCGTTGGCGGGGGCATAGGTCACAGAAACCCAGCCTCCTGCGAAGGCCGGTGCGGACAGCGCCGCCTGGCCGATGCTGCCGGCAACCAGAGCTGCGGTAAGCGTCTTGAACATGGTGAAGGTCATCGTGGTCTCCATTTTCCGGCTGCCCCAGCCTATGGCCAACCTTCTCATTTCGCGGCTGAACCGTGCCGGAATCGGTCGTCCAGCTGTCGTTCAGTCATTTTCTCCCTGGCCTGGCGCACATGGAAAAGGGCGCCGAATGCCGGCGCCCTTTTCCATAAATGTGGCGATGCGGTCAGGTTGGGCCGCCAACCCGCTTGGCGCAGCCGATGCTCTTGCCATCGACCGTGACCTTGAGCCTGGCGTCGAAGACGGCGCCCTTCGCGTCCAGCATGACGGTGCCGAGCGTCGCTGGCTTGTCAGGCGCAACGCTGAAAGGGCCGCCCTGCTCGATATTGGTGCCGCCGGTGCGACCGGCACTTTCGACATGGAAGGAATAGGTGCCGCTGACGTCTCTATCGGCATGGGCGAGCGCCTCCAGCGAGACCATGCCGCCTTCCGGCGTGGCGCGAATCTCGCAGCGAACCGGCGCGATGGACTGGTCGGCACTGGCCATGGTCGCCAGCGCGCCCACCGGAACCAGGATCAGGGCGAGTGCCGTTATGACGGGGCGAGGATGCTTGGCGATGCGGAGCATGGTTCGTCTCCTTAGCGTTCGTTGGCCGCGGTCGCGGACTCTTTCCGCGGCCGCCCCCAGCCGTTGCCGTGTTTATGGGCAGGCCTGGACGAAGGCGGCGACATTGCCGCTGCCGCCCTGGCTGACATTGGCGTCACAGCCGTGGCCCACCTGTACGCCGGCGGCGATGTTGCCATTGCCGTCCTGCGTCAGGATGGTGGTGTGGTTGGACCCAAATTGGGCGACGCCAGCAACATTGCGGTTGCCGTTCTGATAGGTGGCTCCGTAGTTGCCGACGCCTTGCTGGCCGATAGCCGAAAGGTTGTGGCGCCCACGCTGCTGGCCGACCAGCGTGTTGAAGCGACCGTCCTGGTAGACCCGGATACGGTTCTTGAAGCCGCTCTGGGCGCCGCCAGCCGAGTTCGACCAGCCATATTGCTCGATGCTGACGTCGTTGGCCATGGCCGGGGCGACGGCGGTGATACCGACAAGAGCGGCGAGCGCGGTTGCGATGAGAGAATTGCGGATCATGAGAGCGTCTCCTTTGGCGGGCGGGACCGCGAGTTGAACGGCTTCTTTTTAGGAGATGCCGTTCGAACTGATGCTGAAGGCATCATTCAGTCGCGGTTCAGGAAGGAGCGGAAGCGGATCAGCTCGGCGGAAACGATCCGCGCTCACATTGCCTTCATTACGGAATTCCCGAGCGCCTCGTTAGGCTCTCCTTCGGCTGCCAAGCGGAAATACCGTCGCGACCCCGTCAGGAATTAGAGGCCCTGGCAACAGCGCGACGGCGTGGCTCGCACGGAGTTCCCCCGACAGCGGCGACGGCGACAAAGGAGTATCCGTGCCGGTCTGGACTTCGTGCTCATTCCTTGGTCGCGGCGGCGATCATCGAGACCGCAGCTGCGATCAGGAGCTATCTGCGCGAGAAACGGTGCGCCACGAGCCCGACGGACAAAGGTAGGCGCCGCCGAACCCGCCAGCTTGGCTGAAGCGAGGATTCCGATTTGGAAGGCGCGGAAGCCCAACACGGCAGATAGGGGGCAAGAGACTAACGAGTCCGTCGACAGTGCTCGCAGTCCTCGCGAAGCCAGCAGATACGCTGTTTCCGGCGGAAGGAGTGTTAACTTGCGTACGCCACCTTTTAGCCACCTGGATTATCCCCTCGAGATTGGTACTCGGCGCTTTGTTGTCCTTTGTTGGTGCTATATTCGATGGCCGACCTCTGGGCCTGAGATTTTTCCGGCGAGATATCGACAAAAAGGGCCTGAGTGGCCCTCAGCTGTTGGCCAACGAGGATCGGCGAGAGAGAGCGAAAATGCGGGCGACAGCTGTCACCAATGGCAGGATATTCGACGCGGATGCGTTGAAGTTCAACCAAGTCCCTTGAGGTTTGCATCAGGTGCACGGAAGCTGATCCAGCCAACCACCCTCGAAACCTGCCCGTTGCAGGCCGTCACGAATGTACGGACACAAGCGCATCAACCGCCATAACAGTTCACTGCGTACGTTCTCAATCATCAATACGACGGGGCCTTCGTCCAGACCGAAATGCCAAGGTGAGACCCACCAGCCAAACGCCCATTTGGCTTTGCCCTGCGGGTGCGTCGGATTGAAGGATGACGCGAAACCGTACGTCCTGGTGGACTTGAGTTTAGCCTTGTGGATCCAGAAGGCGATTGTCGGCAGCACGATTTCCGGATAGCGGAAATGCCGATGGCCCCTCTCTGGGTCTGGTTATTTTTCAATGAGAGGCCTGCGATGGAAACGTTCGCCGGCGGCGCGTTGGTGCTTGTGGCGATCCTCGGAAACATCATCTTGGAGTTACGGACCAGTACGAGCACCGGGTGGATGAAATAGGTCAGGATAGCGGCGAGTTCGGGCGAGGGGCAGGCCTCGATCATGGCGCGGTTCGCCCGTCGCTTCACCCGCCCAGCAGGGCTACAACCCTCGCCGGGAACGAACTCAAACTGGATAGAAACGGGGGCAACGTCAACGTCTATGGTGATTATCGACCCCGACAGGGCCGCGCCCAGCCGCCCACCGTTCCGACAACACCGCGCGGAGGCCCCACGAAGCGGTCTATCCGCAACCACCCCAGAGCTTCCCGACTACGGTCGCGCCATCGCCGACATCTGCCAAAATCCGAAATCCCCATAGCCATCGCTTGTGGCCGGCGGGTTCCTTTCTCGGGGACTTTCGTACGCCTGCCGACGCCCGAAACTCTTCACGGAAGCAGACGGACCGCTTTCGGGACGGCGGTGCTGGAAACACGACTTTGCAGTCAGGAGCACTGCCCGGTCTTAGCAGCGATCTCTCTGGCTCGGCTGGGAGCAGTCACCCGATTGTTAGGAAAAATTTGCCATGCTGCCTGGTAATCGTTGTCTTAGTCTGTTCATTCAGTGGGTAACGGCACCAAGTCAAGCCGCGGGACGAATTCCTCCAAATCTTCGTCAAGCGGCGGCGGTTCTTCTTCTGCCTCCTGCTTAGGTTCGACCATCAGCAGGCCAACCACGATCAGCGCCAAGGAAACCCAGGTGAGCGCTGGTATCGCTTCACCCAGCAACAGCATGCTCCAGCCTATGCCGGCCGCAGTTACCGCGTAGGCGTTCTGGCTTGCGAACACTGCGCCTGTGCTGGAGATCAGCGCGATGAAAAGCAGCATCGCCAGATTTCCGGCAACGGCCATCAGAACGACAATCACGCCAAGCCTTCCAGTTAACAAACCAACCGGTATGAAATCCCCGTAGAAAGCTGCCAGCGGGATCAGCATCAGAATCGAAGCAACCAGGACAATGCCTAACAGAGCGACGCTATCGATAGCTGCTGGCTTGAACTCCGAGAGGTAAATATCCTCGGTCGCATAAGTGACTGGGATGACCAGCGCAATGGCAAGCCACAACCAGTTGGTGGCCATTTCCCCCGGCTCTCCATAGAAAAGGATGATGACGATGCCGACGAGACCCAGACCAAGTCCCAAAAACCGCTTCATGCTGGGCGCTTCAGTCCGCATCAAGGCCGCGAACAGGAATACCGCAAATCCCTCTAACACAATGACAATCGAAACGATGAATGCCGGAAGCTTGCTTGTCAGCCAATAGACCAGCACCTGATTGATCACCGAGCTGATGAACGCAAGGATGATGACAAACCTCCAATCCGAGCGCGTAAGGTCAGAGAGGCTCGGCATTGTCCTGCGCTTCACGCTTATCCCGACGCAGAACACAGCTCCGATAAAGTCGATAAGGATCGCCAGCCCTATAGGGTGAGCTTCAACGAGAGAGGCCATCTTCGACAGCGGCACGACAAGGCCCCACAGTCCTCCACACGCCAACAGCAGCAATGCGCCGCGGAATGTGCGGATATTCTGCCGCATCTTCCGCTCGCGCTCATAGACCTTCTGGGCCATCGTGGCAAAGACAGTGGCGAGCTTGCCCAGACCATCCGCTCTGCCTGCAACATCGCGGATGCCTAGCTTTGAAGGGTTGAACCTTCCGCTTTCCAGGGTTGCGGCCGCCTTCGTCAGTTTGGCCACCTGGCGCAAATATTCCCTCTCGATGTCGCGCAGTCTCTTCTTCTCGATGCAGGTGGAAATCCGCGCCTTGAGAAGCGCGAGTTCAAAATCCTTGGGCAAGAAATCCTCAGCGCCCAATTCGATCGCCTTTACGACGCTGCTCATTTCATCGTCGAGCCCGGAAATCACGATTACCGGCACATCCCGCGTCCGGGACAACGCCTTGAGGCTCGTCAGCACCTCGAAGCCGTCCATCGCCGGCATCATGATATCGAGAAGAATAAGATCGAAATTTTCGGTGGCGAGCAGATCAAGAGCCGTTCTTCCGTCCTCTACTGCCTCGGCTTCATGTCCGAGAGCCTCGACGGATTTCTTGAGCTTGATCCTTATGGTCCGAGAGTCGTCGACAATGAGAATCCGGCCAGGGTTGCTCACGCTATATCACCAGATTGAAGATTGTTCGAAGCTCTGTAATGGCGGCATCGAATGCACGCTGTGCCTCGCCGATTTCCGGAAGATCCGTCGGCTGGCCGCTCGCGCACCGCGCCTCCACCCGAGCGCAGATTTGGCTGAGTTCGGCCGCTCCCATATCCCGCGCGTTAGATTTCAGGGAGTGGGCAGCCCGTCGGACCGCAGCATGGTCGGAGGCCCGACCCGACGACCACATGTCCTGCATGATGGATGGCCCTTCTTCTAGAAAGGACTCCACAAGCTCTAGAAGGTCAGCCTCTTCGCCACCGACAAGCTTACGCAGCTTGTCCAGTGCCTCTCTGTCGATCGCCACAACATCCCCCGATGTATGCTTCGTCCGGCTACGACCAGTCACCGCGAATTTCTCTGGGTACTGGCACAGTACGATCGAAAGTGAACTCCCTGCTTCGTTTGTCAGAGTTCCATCACGCTCAAAACGCAGACTATCGCAGCTCTACTAAATTAGCGATAGCGCATGTAATCAAACGATGCTGCCACGATACCGGTGCCGATTGCGCCAAGGCCCGCCGTTGCATTTAGAACCCAGGCACGCCTGCTTCCTCAAAATCACCCGGTGCGCCCGCGAGCCGCTGCCCGGAATTCATCACGGCCTTGTTAAGCGAGGCAATGAGATCTTCGACGCGCAGCGGCTTGCTGAGGTAGTCGTCCATCCCTGCGTCCAGATACCTCTCGCGATCGCCGGCCATCGCGTTGGCGGTCAGGGCAATGATGAATGGCTGACGCAGCTGTTTGGTATCGGAAGCGCGGATCAATCTTGTCGCTTCGAGACCATCCATGTCAGGCATTTCGATATCCATCAGGATAACATCGTGGCTGCCTTGGGTGTATGCAGCGACCGCCGACTGTCCGTCGACCGCCAGGTCCGGCTTGTACCCCAGGCGCTCGAGCACCTTGGAGCCAAGCTTCCGGTTGGTGGCGTTGTCGTCCACCAAAAGAATTTGAAGTGGAAATGTCTTCGCCATCGAATTATCGAAAGCGGGAACCTTCGGCTGATCAGTTCGGATGTGGCGTGTCGGTGCCCCGATAAAGATCGACAGCAGCGTATTGAGCAACGGCGATGGCTTGATCGGCTTGGAGAGCGTGGCCGCGAACTTGATGCTCTCCATCTCCCTTTTCTTGTCTTCGGGCATGGGCACTATTGAACTGAGCAGCACCAACGGAACACTGCCCTTGCCGTCGAGCGCTCGTATTTGAGTGGCCAGTTCGATCCCGTCCATGTCGGGCATGTTCATGTCGAGAACGATGACGTCGAAGACCTCGCCTCCGGCAAGCCTTCGAAGCGCGTCGGCAGGATGTTCGCTTTCGGATGCAGCCATGTTCCAGGACTGCGCCTGCAGGGACATGATGCGCCGGTTTGTTGCGTTGTCGTCGACGACCAATAGCCGCTTGCCGGTCAGCTCATCCCTTGCTGGCGGCGCGTGAGCCGGCTTTTGGCTTGAAGCTACCGGCGCGCGGATGGTGAAAAAGAACGTCGTGCCTTCTCCCTCAACGCTCTCTACCCAGACCTCGCCGCCCATCAGTTCGACTAGACGCCTGCTGATCGCCAAACCGAGTCCGGTACCGCCATAACGTCTTGTTGTGGAGGCATCGACCTGGCTGAATGATTTGAAGAGACGATCCATTCGATCCTTGGCTATGCCGATCCCGGTGTCTCGCACCGCGAACTGGAGCGTACACGCCTTTCGCCCGGCTTCCTGTGGACCGGTGTCCGTGGCTTTGGACGGCACCTCCATCACGGAAAGCACGACCTCCCCTCGCTCTGTGAATTTGACGGCATTGTTGAGCAAGTTGATCAGAACCTGGCGCAGACGGTTGCCGTCAGCGACAATCGTTTCCGGCGTGCCGGGCTCGACCACGTAGCCGAGATCCAGTCCCTTCTCCGCCGTCCTCGGCGCGACCAGGTCTATCGCGCTTTCGAGACACTCACGCAGTTCGAATTGCCGCGGATCGAGATCGAGCTTGCCCGCCTCGACCTTGGAGAAATCGAGTATGTCGTTGATGATGGTTAGCAGTGCTTCCGCGCTGTTGTTTATCGTCTCGCCGATTTCCCGCTGTTCATCGTCAAGCTTAGTAGCGAGCATCAGGTTGGCCATGCCGATAACGCCGTTCATCGGTGTGCGGATTTCGTGGCTCATTGTCGCTAGGAACGTGCTCTTTGCTTCGTTGGCTGCTTCGGCCGCTTCCTTCGCCTGTTGCAGGGCCAGGGACAACTGCTTGAGCTGCGTTACGTCCTGAGTGGACGACACGATGCGAGACCAGTCATTTGCTGGATCCTCCGGGAGCTGAACTGTCTCGACGAGATAGAGATCGCGTCCGCTAAAATCCTTGTCGACGACCTCGGTTGATGTGTGCAGTCGGCCATCGAGATATTGGGCGACGGCGTCCGGGTAGGTCGCCCAGGAGTGTTCACCAGTATCTGCCTCCAGGCGAACGCGTAATGCGTCCTTGTTATCAGCGCCGTAGAGCCGAACCAGTGCATCGTTGAAATCGATCCAGCGTACGGAACTGTGCAGTGACTCAGCAACTTGCGGATTATCGTGGAGGTAACCACGGATATCGCTGATCCCCTGCCTCACCAGACCATCGACGATAACCTTGAGGCCTGACCAATCCTCCTCCCAAAGCGGAATCGGGGCTGATTCAAAAAGTTGTCGGAACCGTGCTTCGCTCTGGCGAACGGCAGCCTCGGTGTACTTGAGTTCACTAAACAGCTGCGCGTTGTGCAAGGCGGCGCCGGCAGTGGCGGCGATCGTCGAAAGCAAACGGAGGGAGTCATCATTGAACATGCCCTCTCGTGTCGTACTCTGCACACTGATCACGCCGACATTGCCTTGAGTCGTCTTGATCGGGACGCCAAGATACGATAGCGCATCCTTGCCCACTGGGGTTGCCCCGATTTCCGCGCCGCGCTCGGCCACATCTTGGTTGATGAGCAACGGCTCTCCAGTTTCCAGGATTTTGCTCGTCAGGCCTTCGCCGAGCCGAAGCGTGGTAAAGGCTTCGCCAAACTGGTAGGGGAAATGAATGAGCTTCGTCTTTGGATCAAGCAAGGCCACATAAACAATGTCGGCGCTGAAGATTTCCTGCATCTGGTCGCCGATCAACTGGATCGTGTTGCCAAGTTCGGCTTCGCCGACCAACGCCTGACTGACCTTGCTGATCGCGCCTACTTCGGCGGCGCGCTGTTGCGTTTCCTTAAGAAGTCTCTGGGTCTCGTCGAACAGGCGGGCGTTGGCGATCGCAACACCCATGTTGGAGGCTATGGTCTGCAGCAAGCGTACGTGGTTCTCGTCGAATGCGTTCTTTTCGTAGCTTTGTACGCTAACCACGCCGAGCGTTCTGTCGCCCGAATTGATAGGCACGCCAATGTATGAAGAGGTCCTGTCCTCTTCGAACGGAAAATAGGCACCGCGCCTTTTTCCTTCCTCCATGGTACTGAAAACCAACGGCCTTCCGGTGGAGATGATTTCCGATGTGAGTCCTATCCCCAGCGGGAAAGGCTCGATCTTCTTGTAACCCCTATAGTAAGCGTAGGGAACTCGGACCATGCCGGATTGGCTGTCGTGCAACAGAATCTCGCTGACCTCGGTGCCGAAGGCCTCTCTCACCTTATCGCCCACCAGTCGAATGACGGTATCGACATTTAGCGACTTCGTCATCGCTTCGCCGACGCTGTTGAGAATGGCCATTTCCTTGGCGCGATCTTGCGCCACTTTGAGGAGCCTCTGCGTCTCGTCGAAGAGGTAAGCGTTGGCTATGGCAACGCCCATGCTGGACGAGAGGCCTTGCAGCAGGCGCACGTGATCTTCGTTGAACACGTGCTTCTCATAGCTTTGCACGCTGACCACACCGAGCGTTCTGTCCCCGGCAATGATCGGAACGCCCAGATATGACTCGGTCCTGTCTTCCTCCGTCGGCATCAGCGCGCCCAGAGCAATGTGTTCGTCAATATTCCCCAAAAGCAGTGGCTTGCCGGACAATATGACTTTGGAAGTCAGGCCTTCGCCCATGACAAATGGTTCAGGGTCCTGGTAGTCGCGGTAGAACGCGTAAGGTACAGTGATCATATCGGACTGGTCATCGCGGAGCAGGATTTCGGTTACCTCGCTGCCAAACATCTCGCGAACCTTGTCGCCGACTATACGGGTCACCGTCTTGACATTCAGCGTTTTGGCAGTCGCCTCGCCGACGCTGTTGAGAATGGCGAGTTCCTTTGCGCGGTCTTCCGATACTTTCAGCAGTCGCTGGGTTTCGTCGAAAAGGCGCGCGTTTGCAATCGCGACGCCCATGCTGGAGGATAACCCTTGCAGCAGGCGTATGTGATCTTCGTTGAAGGCATTCTTCTCGTAACTCTGCACGCTGACAACGCCCAGAGTTCTGCCTCCGGCAATGATCGGTACGCCGATATACGATTCTGATCGCTCCGCTTCAGTGAGCGCGATCACATCGAACTCGAGGGACTGCTCAAACGTCGCGAGAACTAGTGGCTTTCCAGAAAGAATGACCTTGGAGGTAAGTCCCGCGCCCAAGGTGAAGGGCTCGACGTCCTGGTACTCGCGGTAGAATGAATACGGCACGGTGATGATATCAGAGACCTGGTCGTGCAACAGAATTTCGGTGATGTCCGCCCCGAATATTTCTCGCACCCGATCGCCGACGATGCGGGTCACCGTCTTGACATTTAGCGTCTTCGCCATCGCGTCGCCGACGCTGTTGAGGATGGCCAATTCCTTGGTGCGTTCCTCGGCGAATTGGATCAGACGCTTGTTTTCAACGGACAGACGTTGAAGTTCGAACGCCGCGACTGCATTGATATTTTCCAATTCGGCAATACGCCGGCCGGCGGATGCCAAGCGATTGGCAAGATCGCTTTCGACTGAGTCCTGCATATTGGCTTCTCCCACCCTCCGCCAACTTCAACGGAATGCATTCCCACCCGTATATTAGCAAGTAGTGTTACATGCCGGGCGCCTGATTGACAGTACGGGCGAGGCGAGACCTTAGGGGCGAAGCTGGACTCCATGTGTGCTTTCGGGCGTCAGCAAGATCTCCTCCAATGGCTGATATCGGGCGGTGGGTTCAATAGGTCGCCGCAACACTCTTAATCTGAGAGGATGAGGAGGTGTTGCATGGTGACGTCACGGATCTGGTTTACGTCAGCGCAGAAGGCCGAGCTTTGGGAGCGATGGAAGCAAGGTCAGAGCATTTCGTCGATCTCGCGGGCACTGGACCGCCGGAACAAGACCGGCGTTCAGCGGATCGTATCCTTACACGGCGGCATTGCTCCGTCAGCAAGGCGTAGAGCGGCCTCGGCGCTCGGGCTGGCGGAGCGCGAAGAGATCTCTCGCGGGATCGCGGCGGGTCTCGCAATACGCGCTATTGCACGAAGTCTCGGGCGATCCCCATCGACAATATGTCGCGAGATCTCGCGCAATGGCGGTGCACAAACGTATCGTGCAACCCGGGCTGACAAGCATGCTTGGGAGCGAGCGCTGCGCCCGAAGCAGTGTCGCCTGGCATGCTCTGGACGGCTACGATGGCGGGTGGCGCAAAAGCTGGCGCTGCAATGGTCGCCGGAGCAGATAGCGGGCTGGTTGAGGCGAGAGTACCCGGGCGATCCAAGCATGCGGATATCTCATGAAGCGATCTATCGCAGTCTATTCATCCAGTCGCGAGGGGTGCTCAAGAAGGAACTGACAGCGCACCTGCGTACCAAACGACAGATGCGCCTCGCCAAAGGCGCACAGAGCCGGACGGGGCAAGGACAAATACTCGATATGATCTCCATCCGCGACCGCCCCGCCGAGGCGGAGGATCGTGCCATCCCAGGTCATTGGGAGGGTGATCTGCTCACCGGTGCTAACGACACGAACATCGCCACCCTCGTCGAGCGACACAGCCGGTTCACTATGCTTGTGAAGTTGGCGAGAAGGGACTCGGCGACCGTCGTGAGGGCCATCGCCGAGAAGATCGGCACATTGCCCGAAGAGTTGCGGCGCTCGTTGACATGGGACCAGGGCAAGGAGATGGCTCGTCACAAGAGCTTCACCGTTGCCACCGACCTACAGGTCTACTTCTGCGATCCGCGCAGTCCCTGGCAGCGCGGCAGCAACGAAAATACCAACGGTCTGCTCAGGCAGTACTTCCCCAGAGCAACCAACTTCTCCCACGTCTCGCAGGACCAACTCAACGCCGTCGCCCTGCGGCTCAATCAGCGCCCCCGAAAAATCCTGGACTTCGAAACGCCGGCCGATAGGCTACAGAGGGTGTTGCAATGACCTATTGAACTCACCGGCGCAAAGCTGCCATTCACGTCATGGAGACGGGCGTCGGCTCCGGGTCAGATTTGCCCTGTCCCACTGGTCATCACGCCCAACTCCGCAGGAAATATCGCGGGGTTTCCGAGTGGGGGGAAAGGCGGTAGCGCACTCCCGCTACCATCTCGAACCCACACAAGCGTGCGCAATGAGCGGTAACGAGTGCTGGCGTAGCCATACTTTAGGCATAGCGCGCCATGGAATGCCTCTCTGTCCGCGCTTGCCGATGTTCTGGAAGCCGCGCCGTCGCGGCGAGCCGCCGGGAGCGAGGGGCAAGCCACGGCGGCGGAAGGGGCCGCGGTCTGCACGTAGCGAAGCGGGGGGAGACCGCTGGTGGGGTTTGCGAGGGACGGGGGCCGCGCGCCTCCCTCCCCTTCTGACTAGCAAATCGCGCCGTACAACAGCCGGCGCAGCGCGGAATGCGCGGGCAACAGTCATCGGCGCGGCTCGCGGTGGCGAAGCTACATCTGTGGCGCTACTCGTACGCTTTGCTGATCCGGGGCGATATGTATTCGCTGTCAGGGACAGGGAGATGACTATCTGTTTCGACGGTGGCAACCCAGGCTTTGAACCCGTCCATGCCACGACAATGGATCGTTGCTTGTCCGATGTAAGGGGCGCCATATTCACATTGGCCGTTTGCTGGGATGGGTGCAGAACCCCCGAAAGCCATTTCGTCAATCTCAAAGACAGTTCGATACCCCTGCCAAAGCCGGGCGGTGCTTTCCTTCCCACGAAACAGCAGCATGCCTTTCCCGGTCGAGAACTGAACCGTCACGATGCCGTCGGGCGCTCTGGTACGCGTGACCTCGCCAGTGCAATCTGACAGCAGATTCTCGCGGACAACTTGCAGCTGTTTACAGATGCCTTTGACCGTCCAAGCGCCATTCTGTCCGGCAGGGAGCGGCATCCATGACATTGCGGCGGCACTGCCTGTGGCAGAGGCTCGAGGTTTGACTAGATAGGGCTGCGCTTCGGGACCAAGGTCACCCAAACGCCTCATCAGAGGTTCTGCCTCCCACAACCAATGCTTGTCGTTTGCCTTGGAATAGAGAGCGAGGACGCGGGGACCGAATCCGACGAACGTGTCACGCGGCAGGTTGGCGAGAAGTTGGGCAAGTATTCGGCCGCTGTCACGCGCCTGATATCGATCTTTGCCGCCAGCCGCTGCCGCACGCTCAAGCCCACCCATGATAGCGTCGGCGCGCGAAGCCAAAGCCTCTCGATGGGCCATCACCACATCGACTTGCCAATCGCGGATCTTGGCAACAGGGTTGTCGATCATGGCATCGAGATTCTCGAGTTGGCGCGTCAGCGTCTCGGTCTCGACTGCCGCAATTCTCGCCATAGCAGCCGCCGGATCGGCGCCTTTGCGATCTTCAACCGTAACAGGTTTCAGGCCTAGGGCCTGGGCAAGCGCCCTCAAGTCTCGATAGTATCGCGTATGACCCGAAATGACCGGCGTGGACTCATTGCGCCAGAACCCAACCTTACAATCCCAACGTTGGTAGCCGAAATTCAATGAGCAGCCCATGATTGGCATGGGTATCCGAGTTAAAGGCGCCGCGACACCGCCGAGAACCTGGTATCGACTGCCATCTGGCATCGAGACGGTCATCGTGACACGGGTTACAGGCAATCCCCTTTCGGAAATCTTCTCCTCTCGCCGTGACACGCGCACTACGGGAAGATCAGGCCGCTCCGGCATCGAAACGGCACAAAAGCGGTCCTCCTTCTTCATCCCGTAGACCGTGTCTCCGTCGTAAAATCCGGATGTACTTACAGGCGTGGCGCGCGACGTGAGTGCTGGCACCTTGGCGCAGGTGGCGGAATCCATCATTCGATGGGATTGATATCCTTCAGGAAAATTGGTGTTTGTGGAGTATGTCACGGGCAAGTCATAGTTTTGCGTGAGCCACGCACCAGATTGCTGGTCATCGGTGAAGGCCAATGACTGGTGAGTGGCATCGAATGGGATAGCGAGGCGCGCGTTAGCCGCGTCATACGTTGTCGAAAGCGTACGCAACACGATATGTTCGTGCACGACCGAACCCATGTAGTAACCGTAGAATATCAGCGGCAAGAGTATCCACCGTTGCGATACGCGACCGGTCGCGACTTCGGCTCCGACGCCGATCATTCCCGCATTGATCAGGAATACAGACCAGAACATCGCACCTACGAACATCAGGAAGATGCCCGTGAATGGAATGACTTGAAGCACAAAAACGGCTCCAGTCACGACAAAGAAGATGAGAGATAATGGTAGTGAGGCGCGCATCGGGTACATTTACCAGTGTCGCCTAAATAATTCGTACATCTTGGCGAATGAACGTGTCACAAAACCCCAAAAAGGGAGTTCAAGGCGCTAGCACCGAAATGCCCGCCACAGGAATATCGCGAAACGTGGGGCCTGCCGCGCGACTATGCGACGGTAGCGCCGAGCTATGAGGCGCAGCGGTCGGAATTGGGGAAAGCACTTGGCCTGGGGCGGAGGGCGGCTGCGAAGCCAGGAAAGAACGGCAGGCAGCCGCCGCTGGGCTTGATTGTCGCGGCATGTGCCGACGAGACGCCCTTCGCAAACCGTGGTTTGGCCAAGGGTCTGGTTATGCCGCTCCGCGATTTGTGGCCCGGTAGATCCCATAGCCAATCTTGATGAGGAGTCCCTCGTCGCACATGCGGGTAGATAGCAGCTTCCGATCTCAGTCAGTTCGCCCGTTCATACTTCACCCTTCTCTTGGGCAAATGCGACAGCTCGCTCTCTGAGAGATGGTTCGGGGCTGCCGGCCAATCGGATGCGCTCGCGGGAGCAAATTGAGCTACTGAGGACAATGGCGTGGTTGAGATATGCGTTCCTGCCACAATCGTAACTACAGTTCGGCATCCATATTGCGCAACTCAAGATCACCGGATTGATATGATAAGTCGTTTGCTTCGTTTCGCGGTCTACGCGCTCGTAGTCTCCGCAGCGCCAACAATACCTGGTAAGTCTGCAGAACTGATAGGGTGCATAGGCAACAATTGGGGTGAGCTACTCGGCTCCTTGGAACCCCAGCAGACAGGCCCACTTTCATTCTCAATGCTGCGCTGCCTACCAATCCCACAAAGTTATGACAGGATTATGCCTCCGGGCCTTTCCGACGATGGACGTAAAGCTTTCGCGGTGGACTTGGACGAAGGCTTATGGGTGGGAGGGGTGGATGAGAATACGCCTTCTTACAAGTTCGAAACAAAAGGACCTTGGCTTCTGTCGGCGCCAAATCTGCCATTCGCTTGGCTGAACGATTCCTCGGCCGTCCTTGGCGTGAAGCAAGAGGCTCGGGCGCGCGGATTCGCAAGCGGTGCCCTTAGCCCATCCCTCTTCCTGACTGATGGCACTGAAAAGCAGTTGCCGCCTCTCTCTCATCCGAACGGTCCACTTGATGAGATCTACTGGACTGGCACATCGGGTCAGGCCTTGGCAGCATTCGGAACCCGTAGCGTTTCTGCCCAAAGTGAACGGCAAAGCGATCGACCAACGATTGCGCTTGTAGACGCTCTCGCCGGAAAAATCCTAGAATCTGTTGAAATATCGATGGTACCCGGACTAGCCCGGCGAGACCGGATCAAGGCAGTCGGATCACGCATCTCCAGAGATGGTCGTGTCCACATCCTGGCGGCGTTCACAAATGAGAAGTGGCTGTCTTGGATTGAAGGCGAGCCACCCCACATTGTCCCGATCGGCCTGAAAACTCGTGGACCGTCCTTCACGCTCTCGCCTGACGGGCTAAACGTCCTGCTGATGGGAAATCTCAGCGCAACCGGACCAATATGCGAATTTGGAAACGCTTGCCCGGATCCAACGCCGGTCACCGGTATGATCGCTGAACTGCGCGAGATCTCAACCGGTCAGTTAGTCTGGCGGATACACGGAACGGCGTACGAATTTCAGAGCGGTGCTGCACCCGCAGTGAGCGCCGATGGTCGCTATGCCCTGATTTCAATGCCCGGGCATACGTCAACCAGCGCGTTGGTCGAGATGGCGACGGGTAAGATCGTTCAACAGATTGGGACATTGCAACATGCGGGCCCCCAGCGCTTAGGGTTTTCGCCTCAGAGTAATGTAGCTTGGGTTGTTGCCGGCACTCTAATGGCGACTTATCAGCTCACAGATCGGTAACGTGCGCCGCTCGGCGGTTAGCAGTCATCTGCGACTGATACCGCCGATGACCGCTCCCCAAGCCTGGCGAGACCGGTAGCCGCACGCGCTCGCCGGACAAGCCCGCCTTGCCGATGGATCACCAGCAGTAAGCCATGAAAGCATCCTTGGGCGAGGTCGTTGGTGTTAAAAGACTCGGCTGTTGGATCCGACTGATCGTCAACGACGACGATTTCGTGCCCTTAAACGCAAAAACCGCCCCGGTTAGACCGGGACGGTTATTGATTTATGATAGAATTGGTTGCGGGGACAGGATTTGAACCTGTGACCTTCAGGTTATGAGCCTGACGAGCTACCGGGCTGCTCCACCCCGCGTCATATTTCGTCACCGCCAAATGAAAGGGCCGCTTGCGCGGCCCGTGGTCCCTTGGCGGGCCTTGTTCGTAGAGAGAAGATTTCACTGACATCCGCTTGGATGTGAGTTCAACGTGCGTTTAGCAGACCTGGCAGCGACCTACTCTCCCGCGTCTTGAGACGAAGTACCATCAGCGCTGGAGCGTTTCACGGCCGAGTTCGGAATGGGATCGGGTGCAGCCGCTCCGCCATAACCACCAGGTCGGCAAAACGCACGTTGTTCGAGAAGCTGTTTTCTGTGCCAAGGCGACGTTTGTGGCTTTTGGGCGTAAGCCCGCAAGCGCGACTGCGCGTCGCCGGTTTCCGGCGCCCTCGCGGAGCATAGGCCCGTAAGGGCCGCTCATGCGTGAGCGCTGGTCAGACCATCGTGTTCTGGCGCAATCCACTGGATTGCGCCGAGATGGGCATAAGGAATGAGAACGATCAAGCCGATCGAACTATTAGTACCGGTAAGCTTCAAGCGTTGCCGCTCTTCCACACCCGGCCTATCAACGTGGTCGTCTTCCACGGTTCTCAGGGAATACTCGTTTTAAGGTGGGTTTCCCGCTTAGATGCCTTCAGCGGTTATCCCGTCCGGATATAGCTACCCTGCTATGCGGCTGGCGCCACAACAGGTCCACCAGAGATCCGTCCATCCCGGTCCTCTCGTACTAGGGACAGATCCTTTCAATATTCCTACACCCACGGCAGATAGGGACCGAACTGTCTCACGACGTTCTGAACCCAACTCACGTACCGCTTTAAATGGCGAACAGCCATACCCTTGGGACCTGCTCCAGCCCCAGGATGCGATGAGTCGACATCGAGGTGCCAAACAACCCCGTCGATATGGACTCTTGGGGGTCATCAGCCTGTTATCCCCGGCGTACCTTTTATCCGTTGAGCGATGGCCCTTCCACGCGGGACCACCGGATCACTATGACCGACTTTCGTCTCTGCTCGACTTGTCAGTCTCGCAGTCAGGCAGGCTTATGCCATTGCACTCAGCGAACGATTTCCGACCGTTCTGAGCCCACCATCGCGCGCCTCCGTTACTCTTTAGGAGGCGACCGCCCCAGTCAAACTACCCACCATACATTGTCCCGGACCCGGATAACGGGCCGCGGTTAGACATCCATAGTAATAAGGGTGGTATTTCAAGGGTGGCTCCACCTGAGCTGGCGCCCAGGTTTCAAAGCCTACCACCTATCCTACACATGCCACTACGAATGCCAATGTAAAGCTATAGTAAAGGTGCACGGGGTCTTTCCGTCTAACCGCAGGAACCCCGCATCTTCACGGGGAATTCAATTTCACTGAGTCTATGCTGGAGACAGCGGGGAAGTCGTTACGCCATTCGTGCAGGTCGGAACTTACCCGACAAGGAATTTCGCTACCTTAGGACCGTTATAGTTACGGCCGCCGTTTACTGGGGCTTCGATTCAGAGCTTGCACCCCTCCTCTTAACCTTCCAGCACCGGGCAGGCGTCAGACCCTATACGTCGTCTTGCGACTTCGCAGAGCCCTGTGTTTTTGATAAACAGTCGCTACCCCCTGGTCTGTGCCA